>JBAQWH010000344.1:0-9988 GCA_049298815.1 Thermoanaerobaculia bacterium
GTCCGGGGACGGTCTTGCGGGTGTCGTAGATCGTCGCGCCGGTCCCGTCGACGGCCTCGACGTAGCGCCACGTCATCGTCGCGATGCCCGAGGCCCGCTGGACGAGATTGAGCGCCGTACGCTCCCCTGCGAGTAAGGCGCGGACCGATCCGCGGACCTCGGCGATCTCGTCGCCGGGAGCGATCTGCGCGCCGTCGCCGACGACGGAGACGATCTCGGCCGAGGGATCGAGCGCGCGGAACGTCGCCTCGGCGAAGGCGAGCCCGGCAAGGACGCCGGACGCTTTCGCCAGGAAAAACGCCGAGCCGCGCTCGTCGGCGTCGAAGATCGCATCGCTCGTGATGTCGGGAAGGTCCTCGTCGAGTGCACGCCGGACGATGGCGTCGATTTCGCTTTGGTTCATGACAGCCTCGGGGCAGAAATTCTGCCAGCAGACGGGTCGTTCTGGGGCGTGGTTCGTTGACAATCTGGGGGCGTACCGGCTTCGACGGGGATCGTCGGGGTCATGGTTGCATGCCGAGCTCGATTCGCTCGTAAAACCGATCGAAAAAACACAAACGCGAACAACGATTTCGCTCTCGCAGCCTAAAGACCTGTGAGCGCTCCTCCGCCGCCTGCTCACGGCAGCGGAATCGAGCGTCATGATGTGAGCTCAGCGGTGCGCGCAACGCCTACGTGCGCATCGTGAAATCAAGAGGCTGGTCTGTGTCCGGTTCCCGCTCTCCGGACAGGGCACGGACGAGATTAATCGGAGAGACAAGCATGTAGTAGCCAGACTGCCACGTTTTTCGGACGCGGGTTCAACTCCCGCCGCCTCCACCAATTGAAAGTCCATTAAAGGCCGCGATTCAGCGTCGCGGCCTTTTTTCGTGGGAATGGCGCCCGTACAGCATCCGCTGCATCGATGGGTGGTGTTCTGGCTGGAGCGGGATCAGCCATCGTTGCACCCAGCCGTCCTGCGCCCGCTCACTTCACGGCCGATCGCAGTTCCTCGATGTCCGAGGCGCGAGGGGCCATGCCGGGTGAGGGGACGGAGCCGGAGTACGTTGGGTGGGCGAGTCCGATCGCGAGTCGCGCAGCGTCGATCAGCGGTCGGAGCTCGGCAATGTGGGCCGCTCGAACCTGGCGCCCCCGCTCGACAGGATCTGTGAACGTCGCAGGACCGAGTCCGGAAGCCGCACGAACTGCATTGATCGCCGTGCGAAGTTGTGTGACGTGCACATACCTGATCGGCGTGGTCCGCGGGACCAGCGGATCGTCTCCGAAGTAGATGGTCGTGGCGAGATCGACGTTGCTCGCCGCGCTGGCGTCGTTCGCGGCATCGACGGCTTTGACGAAGTAAAGGTACGTGGTGTCGACGGCCGCGCTGTGGTCCGTGAAGCTCGGCGTCACGGAGGTGCCGGCAAGCGCAAAGGGCGCGTTGCTCGAGCTTCGAAAGATCTGATAGCTGGACGCGCCCGCCACAGCACTCCAGCTGATCAGAACCTCTGGGCGGAGGGAGGCTGATGCCCCAGCAAAGAGTGCGGTCGCAACCACGCTGCTGGGTGCAATGGGCACCGAACAGCTGTTCATCAACACGACTGGAACGCTCGAGCCGTTCTGGCTCGCAAAGAGGTCGGGTCTCCCGTCGCCGTCGAAGTCGCCGCCGGCCAATCGCCACAACGAGTACGTGGTCTCGAAATCCACGGGCGCGCCGAATGTGCCGTCACCGACTCCTGCGAGAAGCGAGACGTTCCGGATCGGAGCGCCGTTCTGCAGCACGAGGTCGGCAATGCCATCGGCGTTGAAGTCGCCGATCACTGGATTTCGCCCGAGGTAGTAGTGCCGATCCGGATAGGAGGTGAACGTGCCGTCGCCGTTGCCGAGCAGAATGGAGGCCACGATTTTGCTGCAGTCCGACGCCAGAGGTCCGCTGAGCAGGACGTCACCCCTGCCATCGCGGTTGAAGTCTCCGACAATCAAGGCTGTGCCCTTTGGTTGGCATCCGGTGCTGCCGCTGTAGATCGCCCGCTCGAACGTGCCGTCGCCATTCCCGCGCAACACACCGGTTCCGCAGTTCTTGCCGTCGACGACGAGGTCGAGTTTCGCGTCCGCGGTGAAGTCGGCGATGCCGACCAGAGTAGACGAACAGGAATCGTAGGTCACGGCAGGCGCGAAGGTTCCGTCGCCGTTGCCGAGCACCACAGCAACGTAATACGTGCCGGTGACGGCAAGGTCCGGCTTGCCGTCGCCATTCAGGTCTCCGGTCGCTACCGAAGACGCGGTACCCTGATCGAGAAATCGAATTTCGGTGGCAGCCCCCAGACTGCCGTCGGGCATCCCAAACAGCACGCTGATCGGCCCGTTGGCGACGACAAGATCCATTCTGCCGTCCCGGTTGAAGTCGGCCGTGGCGGCTGCCGGTGCACTCGATGACCACACCGAGGGTGCCTGATGCGCCACCGTAAAGCCGCCGTCTCCGGTGCCGAGAAGAACGAAGAGCCTACCGTACGCGAACGGTTCCATCGCCGCGACGTCAAGCATGCCGTCGCCGTTGAAGTCCGCCACGGCAAGCGAGTCCCACCTCGCATACGTCCCTCTGGTCCTGAACGTGCCGTTGCCGTTCGCCAGCCACAGCGCGACGGACGAATCCATGGTCGCGGCGAGATCCAGATTGCCGTCGCCGTCGAAGTCACCCATGGTCAACGCACCCGCGCGTCCGGCCGTATTCACGGCCGCGCCGAACGTGCCATCGCCGTTTCCTGGAAGGACAGAGATGCGCGTCCTGTAGTTGAGTGCAAGGTCGATTCGACCGTCCCTCGTGAAGTCGTGCGCGACGAATGTCGTGACTGCCTCGGGCAGGGTCATGCTCACCCTCTCCGCGAAAGAGCCGTCTGCAGCTGCCAGCAGAAAGACCATGGAGTACACGACCCAGCCAGCCGGAGGGTAGTCCGAATAGGTGGCGTTGGTGGCAATGAGATCCGGCCGGCCGTCGCCGTTGACATCGGCGGCACGCAGGTTTGCCGGAGTCATCGCCGAATAGTCGGCCCTCGTCACGAACGTGCCGTCGCCTCCGCCGAGCAGCACCGAGATCGTTCCCTCACTTCCAAGCGCTCCGCTGCCGTTTGCGGTAGCGATGTCGGCGTGACCGTCGGCGTTGAAGTCGCCCACCGCGAGTGAATTGGGACTGAGTGGCAGGCTGTAGGTCAACACGGGTCCAGCGCCCGGCACGCCCGCAGCGAGAATGATCGTCACGTCATTCGACGTCCTGTTCGCCACCGCAAGATCGACTCTGCCGTCGTGGTCGAAATCGGCAGATCCGAGCGCCGCCGGTCCTGAGCCAGAAGGCCAGGTGAGAGGCGAGCCCAGGCCGCCCGCCCCGTCGCCTCGTAGAACTGAAACCGTATTTGCAACGGTGTTTGCCACCGCCACATCGATCCCTCCGTCGGCGTCGAAGTCTGCAACGACGAGCGCCTGTGGGCCGCTCCCGGCCGGAAAGGTGCGGGGAATTCCGAGGGTTCCATCTCCGCCGCCGAGCATGAGGGCAACGGCGTTTGCGGCGCTCAGGCTCCCGACCAGATCGGCTCGCCCGTCGCGATCGAAGTCTCCGCTCCCGATGGCCACCAGTCCGTCTCCAACCGGATAAGGGTACGGACGCGAGGCGAAGCGGAAGTCAGGACAGCTGCCGTGAACCGACGTGGCGAGGGCCGCGGCGATTACACAGCCGACGAGTCCACGCCAGGCTACGAGGACGAGAGAACGGTGAGATTCCGAGTCAGTCACGTCGCGAATCTTCCACGCCTGGAGACGGCACTCAGCACCGGCCCGGCAGGATGTCACTGGTGCGATCATCAGTGCCCTGGAGCCTACTTACGACCGGCAGGATCACCACAAAGTGACGACAGTCACCAGTGCCGGATTGCTGAGCTGGTTCAACGGGCTGCTCGCAGCGCCGCGAGGTCCTGGCGCGTCACAGCCTGTGTTCGCACGTCAGTGGTCAGTGGTCAGTGGTCAGTGGTAGCTCGGCCATGTGCACCGCTCGCAGCGGTGGTCTGCCGCGATCGCGCAGTCGAAGCCTGATCGCGGGCGTCGTAAATCACCGAGACGCTGCTGGCGTTTGGGAACCGGTTGGCTGAGAAGAGGATCGCCCCTCGGCCGTTTTGCGTTGCGTCGCGCCCGCGGAGTCAGTGCCGGCTGAATGCACCCTCACCCGGGATCGTGATTCGCGTCATCCACCGGCCAGACATGCGGACGAATGATGGACCTGCTCCCCCTCGAAAGAACCTGCGCCCGGAAAGGTGTCGGAGCAGAAAGGCCGGCGTGTCATGGAGCTGGCTGACGGTTCACGCGTCGCTGTCATCGGAGGCGGTCCGGCGGGTTCCTTCGCCAGCTACTTCCTCCTCGAGATCGCCGGGCGCGTCGGCCTCGAGCTCGAGGTCGACATCTACGAGCCGAAGCAGTTCGACAAGCTCGGCCCCGGCGGCTGCAACCACTGCGGCGGGATCGTCTCGGAATCGCTCGTCCAACATCTGGCAACGGAAGGGATCAACCTTCCCGAGACGATCGTGCAGCGGGGGATCGAGTCGTATGTCCTGCACACGGACGTGGCGACGGTGCGGATCGACACCCCGGTCCGCGAGAAGCGGATCGCGGCCGTTCATCGCGGAGGCGGCCCTCTCGGCGCCGCGAACCGCACGGCCAGTTTCGACCTCCATCTCCTCGAGCTCGCACAGAAGCGCGGCGCCAGGCTCATTCCGGCGCGGGTCGACGGCCTTGCCCTGGAGAACGGCTTCCCGCTGGTATCCGCAAAGGGACTCGAGCCGAAACGGTACGACCTCGTCGTCGGCGCGGTCGGCGTCAACACCACCGCGCTGAAGCTGTTCGAGGCGCTCGGCATCGGCTTCAGCGCGCCGAAGACCACCAAAACCTACATCGCCGAGTTTCACTACGGACGCGAGGCACTTCGCGAATGTCTCGGCGATGCGATGCACGTCTTTCTCGTCGACATGCCGCGGGTCGAGTTCGCCGCACTCATTCCGAAGGGAGAGTTCGCGACGCTCGTGCTCCTCGGCGACGACATCGACAAGGCGCTCGTCGAGCGATTCCTCGCTCTGCCTGAAGTGCGCGAGTGCCTGCCGCGCGGCACCGACACCCCCCAGGCGACCTGCCACTGCATTCCGCGGATCAACCTCGGCGCGACCGGAGCCCTCTTCGCCGACCGCGTCGTCGTCATCGGCGACTCGGGCGTGTCGCGGCTCTACAAGGACGGCATCGGCGCGGCGTACCGCACGGCGAAGGCATGCGCGAACGTCGCGGTGCTCGACGGAGTCTCAGCGCACGATTTCGAGAAGTGGTACCTCCCGACCTGCCGCTCGCTCGCAGGCGACAACGCACTGGGGCGCCTGGTCTTCATGAGCGTGACGATCTTCAGGAGGATCCGCTTCATGCGGCGCGGCATGGTGCGGATGGTCGCGCGTGAACAGCGTGAGGCGCGACGGCCGATGAGCACCGTCCTGTGGGACACGTTCACCGGGAGCGCACCGTACCGCGAGATCCTCCTGCGCTGCATGACACCCGCCTTCATCTACGGCCTCGTGCGAGAGACGGTCGCAGGGCTGTTCACTCCAACCGCCAAACCCCGAGGAGAGTTAGCGTCATGAGTCTCGACGGAGAGCTCGGAACCATCTACTCGAACGGACAGAACATCGCGGTCCAGGGAGAGACCGGCGAGTGCATGTACGTCATCCAGTCGGGAAAGGCGGAAGTGCTGCTCGCGCGCGATGGCCATGAGGTCCTGCTGTCGGTGCTCGAGACCGGCGATGTGTTCGGGGAGATGTCGCTCTTCACGCGAAAGCCGCGCGTCGCAACGGTGCGCGCGCTCGGCGATGTACGGGTCATGAAGATCGACAAGCGCGGTTTCATGCGCCGCGTTCACCAGGACCCGTCACTGGCATTCCGGATCCTGCAGAAGATGTCGCTTCGTCTCGCCGCCGTCGACGAGGAGCTTGCGCAACTGAAGGAATCGCAGCCGGCCCTTCTCGTGTGAGGTTGCCGGGCGAACTACTGGGCTGAGCGACCTCACCCGCGGCGGCCAGAAGCACAGCGCGGCGGCGCCGCAACCGAAGCGCCTCGGACTCGCGATTCAGAGTGTCATCCTGAGCCGCCGATGCCCCGGAGGGGCTGAGGACGGCGAAGGACCCCGAGGTTCAGTGCGGGGTCGGGAAGCGGAAGCCGCACGCCGCGCCCGTTTTCCCCCTCAGCCCACCGCCCATACAGGGGGTCCTTCGCCGCGCTGCGCTCCTTCGTCGCTCCGCCGTCTCAGGATGACACCAAGGTTTCCATCGCCTCCGTCCGATCCTTGCATGTAACGGAGAGCATGAGATTCGCTCTCGCCGTCGTCGTCCTCGTCCTCACCGCAGCGCCGGCTGCCACTCAGAAACTCGAACTGCGCCCGGTGGCGGAGGGGCTGACCTCGCCCGTCTCGATCGCCCACGCAGGCGATTCGCGGCTCTTCATCACGCAGCAGAACGGACGGATCGCCGTCTTCGACGGCACGCGGGTTCTCACCGATCCGTTCCTCGACCTCTCGTCGCTCATCACGTCGGGAGGCGAGCGCGGTCTGCTCAGCGTCGCGTTCCACCCGCGGTATGCGTCGAACGGGTTCTTCTTCGTGAACTACACCGACACCCGTGGCGACACGGTCGTCGCGCGCTACTCCGTCTCGCTGACCGATCCGAACCGCGCGAATCCCTCCTCCGCCGTCGTGATCCTGACGATCGCGCAGCCGTTCGCGAACCACAACGGCGGACAACTGCAGTTCGGGCCCGACGGCTACCTCTACGTCGGCACCGGCGACGGCGGATCGGGCGGCGACCCAGGCAACCGGGCGCAGAACCTCTCGGACCTCCTCGGCAAGATCCTGCGGCTCGACGTCGATGCTGCATCCGCGATTCCGGCGACGAATCCGTTCCTCGGACGGAGCGACGCCCGCCCCGAGGTCTGGGCGTTCGGGCTGCGGAACCCGTGGCGATTCACGTTCGATCGAACCACCGGCGACCTGTGGATTGCCGACGTGGGACAGGGCAGCTGGGAGGAGATCAACCTGCAGCCGGCGTCGAGCCTCGGAGGCGAGAACTACGGATGGCGGAGGATGGAAGGGAGCCACTGTTTCAACCCGCCGTCCGGGTGCAACGATCCGGCTCTCGTGCGGCCGGTGATCGAATACGGCCACGAGCAGGGGGCGTGCTCGGTGACCGGCGGCTACGTCTATCGCGGTACACGTTACCGCCGTCTTCAGGGGGCGTATCTCTACGGCGACTTCTGCAACGGCATGATCTGGGCCGCATCGCGCGAGGGCGTGACCTGGACCCCGCGCCTGCTCGCCGACACCTCGCTCCTCATCACGACGTTCGGCGAGGACGTGTCGGGCGAGCTCTATGTCGCCGACTTCCGAGGGACGGTGTATCAGATCGTCGATGCGTCGCAGCAGGTGCCGCCGCGGCGGCGCGCAGTCGGTCACCGGTGAACCTCGTGGCGCGACTGTCGCAAGCGAACGACCTCATGAAAAAGAGCCAGATTCAGGAGATCAAGGAAGGGCGTTCGATGCGCGAGAAGACGTGGTCGGGTCGCCTGCAGCCGTTCGGCCCGCCGGCCCCTCTCCCGACGAAGAACGCCGTGAGGCTGTCGACCGTCCCCGCCTCATCGGAGGAGAAGTTCAACGGCGGCAGGGACGCGTAGCTCTCCTTCGCCGTCTCAGCCGCCGATGTGCGACATCTCGACCTTCGGCGCAGCGGCGGCGCCGGCTCGGATCTCGGAGTAGCGGTCGGCGCGCTTTCCCCACACCGCGGCGACCAGGGCCGCGAGCTCGTCGTCGGAGGCGCCTCCGCGAATCGGCGTCATGAGGTCGACTCCTTCGTTCGCGAAAAGGCAGAGGTACATCCGTCCTGCGGCCGACAGGCGTGCGCGGGTGCAGCTGCTGCAGAACGGTTGCGTGACGGAGTTGATGATGCCGATCTCTCCCGCGCCGTCCAGATAGCGATATCGCTCGGCGACCTCGCCGAAATACGCGGGATCGACCGGAGCGACCGGCCATCGGGAGGCGATCGTCTCGAGGACCTCGCGTGCCGGGACGACGTCCGTCTGACGCCAACCGTTCGCGTTGCCGACGTCCATGTACTCGATGAAGCGAACGATGTGGCCGGACCAGCGGAACCGTTCCGCGAGCTCGGGGATCGCCGCGTCGTTGAGGCCGCGTTTGACGACGGCGTCGATCTTCACCGGGCGGAGGCCCGCTTCGCCTGCCGCGTCGATCGCCGCGAGGACGCGATCGACGGAGAACTCGACGTCGTTGATGCGCCGGAAGACCTCGTCGTCGAGCGAATCGAGGCTGACGGTGATCCGTTGGAGTCCCGCGTTCCGCAGGTCGCGCGCAACCTTCCTCGTGAGGAGCGAGCCATTCGTCGTGAGCGCGAGGTCGCCAACCCCATCGATCTTCGCCAGCATCTCGACCAGGAGCGGGAGGTCCCGGCGGAGCAGCGGCTCCCCGCCGGTGAGCCTGAGCTTTCCGGCTCCGTTGCGGACGAAGGCGCGCGCAATGCGCGTGATCTCTTCGAACGTGAGGACCTCGTCGTGCCGGAGAAACTTGAACGCCGCGCCGAATGCCTGCTTCGGCATGCAGTAGACACAGCGGAAGTTGCAGCGATCCGTCACCGAGATCCGAAGGTCGCGCAGGGGACGTCCGAGGCTGTCGAGCAGGGGCATCTGGTCGGAGAAACTACGACGTCGCGCGGCAAAACTCCAGCCTCACCTCACGGCCGGGCTACGCGAGATCGCGATAGCCGCTTCGAAAGTAGAGGAGCGGGGTCGCCTCGGACGTCTCCGCCGAAACCACTTCGCCGACGAAGATCGAGTGGTCACCCCCCGGCAGCTGCGCCTGGACGCGGCATTCGAGCGTGCAGATCGCGCCCGGGATGAGGGGAACACCGAGCGATCGCCGATTCACGTTCAGGCCGTCGAACTTCGAATCCGATCGCGACGCGAAGCGGTTCGAGACTTCCCGCTGCTCCGCCGCGAGAATGCTCACCCCGAACACGCCGGACGCGGCGAGAATGTCGTGGGTCGTCACCGACTTCTCGATGCAGACGAGCACGAGCGGTGGGTCGAGCGACAGCGACGAGAACGCCGAGACCGTCATGCCGTAAGCCCGCCCGTCCTGCTCGGTCGTCACGACGGTGACCCCGCTGGCGAAGTGGGACATGGCGAGCTTGAACGTTGCGTCATCGATCATCAGGAAAAACCTCCGGCGTCATTTGCGCGGCGGAGGATACTGCACGGAGTAGGCCGTTCCCCCGTACAGCGGCGCTGACGCCATGACACAGGTTGCTGCACTTGTGGCACAATTTCGCGACTTGCATCATCAGCAGTGCAAGTGTCCAGGTGGTCCGTCGATGCCCGGGTCCGGCTCGACGCGGCAGCATTCTGCACAACCGAATATGACTCCTTCATTCCGCAAGATCGCGGTTCTGATCGCGTTCGTGATTGCGACTTCTGCGCAAGTCGTCACGGCTGCGCCGGAGTTCTATTCGAATCTTCTGCGACGCGGAATCAGCGAGTTCAACGCCGGAAGGTATGCGAGCGCGGTCAGTCTGCTCCGAACCTCCGCGTTCGGCCTCCTCGACGCCGTCGACCAGTTCGAGACCGCCCAGGCCTATGTTGCCGTCGCTTCGCAGCGGCTCGGCCGCGACGACGATGCTCGGCACGCAACGCGACGCATCCTCATGGCCGAGCGGGTCCAGCGGCGGTTCGCGGCACTCCCCTTGTCGTCCGAGCTCCGCAAGGAGTTCGGTGCGGTCGCGCACCGGTACCTGACCGGCGCCGAGCACGCCGCACTGTTCGACGCCAGCGCAGAAGTCCCTCAGCACCAGGTCGTGAGCGCGGTGCGTCGACGCCAGTTCGACCCCGTTCCGACCCCGCCATCCGAACCGAAGTCGTCGCCGACGATCCCGCGCAC
>JBAQWH010000345.1:0-5919 GCA_049298815.1 Thermoanaerobaculia bacterium
CTCTCACTCCGCGGAGCGTGCCTCCTCGAGCAGCTCGCACAGGAGCGTGAGCCGGGCCTTGGGCATGTGTGCGAGGGTCTGCTTGAGCGTCTTCTCGACGCGCTCGTCGAGCGAGGCAAGGAGTCGCAGCCCCTCACGGGTGATCGTGGCGCGGACGACGCGGCGGTCGGTGGTGCCGCGCTTGCGGCCGACGAGCTCACGCGCCTCGAGGCGGTCGAGGAGCCGGGTGAGGTCCGGGTCGCGGCGCACCATCCGCTCGCTGATCTCGCCTGACGAAAGGCCGTCGTCGCCGGCCCCGCGGAGGATGCGGAGGACGTTGTATTGAGAGAGGCTGAGGCTCACCTCCCGCAACACCTCGGTCATCGGGACCGCGAGGTGGTCCGCGGTTCGGAGCATCGAGAGGACGACCTCCTCCTGGGTGCTCGTGAACGGCCTCGTCTGCTTGATCTCGCTCTTCAGCCTGCCCGGCATGCTGATCTCCTCTTCGTGCGCGGTTCTTGCCATCAGGCAGACAGAACCGGCGTTGCCGGCATTGTAATCCTTTCAAGGATAGTTGTTGCGAGGAATAAACTCGCAACGAAGAGACTTGTACAGGTCAACCAAGGCGCCAAAGGCGGCGCAGAAGGAGATACGAACGATGGCAACCACTACCTGGCAGATCGATCCGGCGCACTCTTCGGTGGAGTTCACCGTCAAGCACATGATGTTCACCACGGTCCGAGGCCGCATCAAGGACGTGAAGGGGACGGTCGTCGTCGACGAGCAGAACCCCGACAAGTCGACCGTCGAAGTCGAGATGGCCGGAGCAAGCCTCGACACCGGCGTTGCCGACCGCGATGCTCACCTCCGTTCGGCCGACTTCCTCGACGTCGAGAAGTTCCCGGCGCTCACGTTCCGGAGCAAGCGCGTCCAGGGAGCGATGAAGGATGAGGGCGACAAGTTCACGATCGTCGGCGACCTCACGATTCGCGACACCACGAAGGAAGTGACCCTCGACGCCTTCTTCGAAGGCACCGGCAAGGACCCCTGGGGCGGTACCCGCGCCGGCGCCCGCGCCACGACGAAGATCGATCGCCGCGAGTGGGGTCTCGTCTGGAACCAGGCGCTCGAGACCGGCGGCATCCTCGTCGGGAACGACGTGCGCATCGAGATCGAGATCCAGGCCGTGAAGGCCTGATCAGAGACGAAGTGTGAAGTGTGAAGTGTGAAGTGTGAAAAGAGACTCATGCCGCGAGAGTCTCGAGCGAGAAGTGCCGAGGAAGCGTGGACGTTCCTGTACCCTACGCCCTTTCACACTTCTTACTTCACACTTCACACTTCTTGATGGATCCCGTCACCGACACCCTTCGTCACGTCTGGGGCTTCGACTCTCTCCGGCCGCTGCAGCATCGGGCGATCTCCGCAGTGCTCGGCAATCGCGACTCGCTCGTGGTCATGCCGACGGGCGGTGGCAAGTCCCTCTGCTATCAGCTCCCGCCGGTCCTGCGCGACGACCTGACCGTGGTCGTGTCGCCGCTGATCTCGCTGATGAAGGACCAGGTGGACTCCCTCCGCGAGCTCGGGATCGAGGCGAGGCAGATCAACAGCACCTCGTCGTTCGACGAGAAGAGGGCGGTGACGGCGCTCGCGAAGCGGGGGGCGCTGCGGCTCCTCTTCCTCTCACCCGAGCGGCTCGCGTCGGAGCGCGTGCAGGAGTTCCTGCACCGGCTCGACGTCCGGACGTTCGCGATCGACGAGGCGCACTGCATCAGCCAGTGGGGGCACGACTTTCGGCCGGAGTACCGGCAGATCGGCGAGCTCCGCGCGAAGTTCCCGGAAGCGAACTTCCACGCCTACACGGCGACGGCGACCGAGAAGGTCCGCCGCGACATCATCCAGCAGCTCGCGCTCGAGGACCCCGAAGAGATCGTCGGGAGCTTCGACCGGGCGAACCTCTCGTACCGCGTCCTCCCGCGTCGCGATCTCCTCAAGCAGGTGCTCGAGGTGCTGGAGCGGCACCACGGCGAGGCGGGGATCATCTACTGCATCCGGAAGAAGGACGTCGACGACCTCACCACGAAGCTGCGGGCGAAGGGGATCGACGCGCGGCCGTATCACGCGGGACTCTCGGGTGAGGAGCGGGCCGCGACGCAGGACGCGTTCGCGAGCGAGCAGTGCGACCTCGTGGTCGCGACCGTCGCATTCGGGATGGGGATCGACCGTTCCAACCTTCGCTTCGTCCTCCACACCGGGATGCCGAAGTCGATCGAGCACTACCAGCAGGAGACCGGACGGGCGGGACGCGACGGCCTCGAGGCCGACTGCGTGCTCCTCTATTCGGCCGCCGACTTCCTCACCTGGAAGTCGATCGTGCAGCAGTCGCCGGACGAGGAGTTCGCGCGCGCCTCGCAGCGCCTCCTCGACGAGATGGACCGTTACGCCCGCGGTGCGGTCTGCCGTCACCGCGCACTCGTCCAGTACTTCGGCGAGAGCTACGTCGCTGCGAACTGCGGCGCCTGCGACCTCTGCCTCGGCGACGTCGCGGTCGTCGCGGACGCGAACGTCATCGCGCAGAAACTGCTCTCGTGCGTGGTCCGAGTCGGCCAGAGGTTCGGGATCGGCCACGTGATCTCGGTCGCGCGCGGAGAGTCGTCCGAGCGGCTCACGTCGCTGCGCCACGACTCGCTCAGCACGTACGGCCTTCTCAAGGAGCACTCGGTGGCCGAGCTGCGCGACTGGCTCTATCAGCTGATCGGGCAGGGGGTGCTCGCGCAGGACGGAGACCGCTACCCGGTACTGCGCCTGACCGAGGAGGGTTGGGGAGTGCTCCGGGGTGAGGGCGAGGTGCGTCTGGTCGAGCCGGTGCGGAAAGAGAAGCGGAAGAGGTCGAAGAAGGAGACGGAAGGTTGGGAAGGGGTCGATCGCGACCTGTTCGAGCGGCTCCGCGAGATGCGGCGCGAGCTGGCCTCGACGCGCGGGGTCCCTCCGTACGTCATCTTCGGCGACCGCACGCTCCGCGAGATCGCGCGCCTCCGCCCGCAGTCGCTCGCCGAGCTCCGCGACGTCTACGGGATCGGCGACCGCAAGCTCGCCGACCTCGGCGAGACGGTGCTCGCGGCGATCGGACCCTGAGCGGGCGGCCGGCTGAGGCCGTATGCCGAAACCTCCCGGTCCCGGTCGGAGTATTCTTGGCAGCAGCTGCACCCCGGAGGAAGCCATGCGCACCACCCGAACCCTGATCGTCCTCGTCCTTGCCCTGATTCTCGCAACCACCCTTGCTGCGGACGGCCGCCGTCGAGCCGTCGGACCTCCTGCAGACGCCGCCCCTGACGCTCTCGGGATCGGGCGGGTTGGCGGCGCCACCATCGCGGGCACCGTCGCGTCCGTCTCGGGAACCATCCTCACGCTGAATACCGGAACCGCACAGCAGATCCGGATCGAGGCGGCGAACGCGAAGATCATGGCGATGAAGGACGGCGTGGCGACCATCGCGGCCATCCAGCCGGGGGCCCGGGTCACCGCCTTCGTGACTCCCTCTCCGCTGACCGTCGTGGGCGCCCCGCTCATCGCCCAGGTCATCACGGTCGAGTCGCTCGCCGACCTGCTGGTCGCCGGCTCGATCGAGTCGATCGATGTGGCCGCCTCGAAGTTCACGGTCCTCGGCATCGCGGTCGACGTCGATGCCAAGACCAGCTTCGGCAGCATGATGCCGACCTTCGCGCCGATCAGGGGATTGGCGGACCTCGCGGTCGGGCAGATCGTCACGGCCGACATCACCGTCTCCGGATCGAAGCTGCTCGCGCGCCGCGTCATGGTGGCGGCACCGGTGATCGAGTCGCTTTCCCTCCGAGGGAAGGTGAAGTCGATCGCGGCAACGAGCTGGGTCATCACCGATCGCGACGGCAAGGACCTGGCGGTCTCCGTCAACGAACAGACGAAGATTTCGGGCAATCCGGTCGTGGGCGATGAGGTCCAGATCGTCGCGACGCGCGACTCGTCGGGAGCCTACGCCGCGCTCCTGATCGTGAAGCTCGAGCCGCTGGTACAGCGCGACGTCGACATCAAGGGCTATGTGAAGTCGATCGCGCCCGACAAGTGGTCGATCGGCGGCCCCACGGGCTCGATGATGCCGGAGTTCCTGGTGAAGATCACGCCGAACACCGTCATCTATCCGGATCCGAAAGTCGGGGACAAGGTCGTGGTCACCGGCTCGCGAGATGCGGCCGGCGTGTTCACCGCTTCGAAGATCACGAAGGGATGAGAACCAGTCGTTAGTGGTTAGTCGTTAGTCGTTAGTAGAACGATGCTGACTTACTACTAGCAGCCCACTGACCACTGACCACTGACCACTGACCACTGGCCACTGACCACTGACCACTGACCACTGGCCACTGACCACTAACGACTGACCACTAACGACTAACGGACGAACGCGGTCGCGAGGCTGAGGAACAGTCCCATGCTCGCGACGTCGGTCGCCGTCGTCAGGAAGATGCTCGACGCGGTGGCCGGATCGGCGCCGACGCGGCGAAGGGTGAGAGGGATCAGCGCACCGGCGATGCCGCTCACCACGCAGCTCCCGATCATCGCGCAGAAGACGATCACCGAGAGCGTCAGCGCCTGCGGATGGAGCTGGGCCCGGGCGGCGATGAACATCCCGATGCCTGCGACCACTCCGACGAGCGCCCCGTTCAGGAGGCCGAGAAACGCTTCCTTGATCACGAGCGCCCGCTCGCTTCCGGGACGAAGCTCGCCGAGCGTCATTCCTCGCAGCGCGACCGCGAGCGCCTGGCAACCGGTGTTGCCCGATTGACCGGCGAGCACCGGCAGGAACGCCGCGAGGATCACGATGTTGTCGATCGTCTCCTGGAACATCCCGACGACTGCCGCGGCGATGAACGCGGTGAGAAGGTTGAGCTGCAGCCACGGATGGCGGAACTTGAGGCTGCGTGCCCACGGGGTCGTGAGCCGCTCCTCCTTGTCGACACCGACCATCCGGCCGGCCTGCGCGCTGATCTCGTACGCCTGCTCTTCGAACAGTGCCTGCCCGCGCACCTGACCGACGAGCGTGCCGTCCGTCTCGCAGACCGGGTAGACCGGGAAGTGTCTGCGGACCACCAGCTTCATCGCTTCCGGCAGATCGAGCTCGGGAGTCAGGAAGAACGGGTCGCGCAGCATGACGTCGTCGAGACGGAGGTCGCGCGACGAGAGCAGGAGGTCGCGCATCGTGATGACCCCGCGGAGCCGGCCCGCTTCGTCGACGACGAAGCCGTAGGTGATGAACGAGGTCTTCGACAGTTCGCGGACGGTATCGATCGTCGCGGCGATCGTCCCCTGTCCGCGAAAGACTGCCGCCGCCGGCTCCATCAGCCGCCCGATGCTCTCCTCCGGGTACTGATCGTTCCGGAGCCACTGCGCGCGCTGCTGCGGCGTGGCCGCGGCGAGCACCGCCCCGCGCCGTTCCTGGGGAAGATCATCGAGGATGTCCTGCGCGAGCGCGGGGTTCATCGACAGCAACTGCTCGGCGACCACCTCCGCCGGCATTTCGGCCAGGAGACGGGCTGCATCGCGGGCGCTCCGTCGCTGCAACTCGGCGGCGAGAGTTTCGTCGGAATTGGGGACAGCCTTCTCCACCGGACCGGTCGACATAGTTCCTCCACCGCCGCGACACCCCGCGTCCTGCCGCCGGCGCCTGACAGTCTTCGTTTGTTGGTACCCCATTCTCAACGGCGCAGGCCGCCGCCGTCTACAGGTGAGGTGGCGACCCTTGGTCGTAGTGGCTGTTCGAACGAATTGGCGAACCGAGCCCGCGTAGCGGGCGGCAGACGTTAGACCCCGGCTTCAGGGCGTGTTGCCGAACGTGTGCTTATTAATATGCTGTATTAATGTGTATAATATCGTGCAGGTGGTTACCTCTGCATGATGACCAAGGAAGTCCCT
>JBAQWH010000346.1:0-1752 GCA_049298815.1 Thermoanaerobaculia bacterium
CAGTACTACCGGACGCGCCGCTGCTCCTCGGCAGCGGGCTGTCGGAAGCGACAGCCACGGCGTTCGGCGATGCCGACGGCGCGATCGTCGGGACCGCGTTCAAGCGCGACGGCCTCGTGGACGAAGCCGTCGCGCCAGAGCGCGTCGCAGCGATCGTTCAGTCGTTCAGAGGACTTTCCGACCGGTGACGAGCCTGTAGATCACCAGGATGATCGCGATCACGATCAGCGCGTGGATGAGACTCCCGCCGACGTTCAACGCGAATCCGCCGAGCCAGAGGATGACGAGAACGATGATGATCAACCAAAGTAAATTGCCCATGCGCCCGTGCAGTGCATATGCGAAGCCAGCCGGGCGCGGCCGCGCGCGTCACGCATGATCGCGGCTATCACCGCGGCCCTCATTTACGGTTTGTCGGGAGGGCTCACCCCCGGACCGCTGCTCATGCTCGTCCTCACGCAGACGATGAAGCACGGGACGCGCGAGGGGATCAGGACCTCGCTCGCGCCTCTCCTGACCGACGGCCCGCTCATCGTGATCGTCCTCCTCTCCCTCGAGTTCCTCTCGGCGATGGGGAAAGTCCTCGGTGTGATCGGCGCACTCGGCGCGCTCTACCTGCTCTATCTCGCGGTCGAGACCTGGAGCTCGCGGCCGCCCGATCCGACGCGCGGCGCGGGGGATCAGCCGAGGTCGCTGATGCGCGGCGTTCTCGTGAACCTGCTCAACCCGAACCCCTACATCTTCTGGTTCACCGTTGGAGCTGCGACGCTGACGCGGGCGTGGAGGTCGGGGACCGCGGCGACTGTGGCCTTCGTCGTCGTCTTCTTCGTCTGCCTCGTCGGCAGCAAGATCGCGATGGCCGTCATCGCCGGCCGTTCGCGCGAGCACCTCGGCGGACGCTGGTACGTGCCGACGATGCGCCTGCTCGCAGTCCTGCTCGTCGCGATGGCCGCGCTCACTGCGCGCGACGCCTGGCGCCTCCTGACTGCGTAACTGTGGAGTGCGGCGCCCGCAGGCGCCGCTTTCCGGTCGCGCCCGCCAGGCATATTGCGTGCTCTGACCTCCTTCTGACTCGCGGATGAAAAAGACGCTCATCGTTCTCGGCTCCTGGCTTATCGGCGGCCTCCTGGTCGTCCTGATGAGCCGCGCCGGCGGCATCGGCAGTCCCTCCGCAAGAGAGGTCGTGGTCGTCCCGAACGCCGCGGAGAGAACCACGACCGTGGCGGAGAGAACCACGATCGCCGCGAAGAGGGTCACGATCAACGAGCGGGCGACGCACTCCGTCGTGAACGGCATCGCCCTCCCGGTGTCCGGCGTCACGCACGCCGAACTGCGCGATACGTACGACCAGGCGCGGGGGAGCCGGCGGCACGACGCGATCGACATCCTCGCGCCGATGGGCACCCCGGTGGTCGCCGCCGTCGACGGGACGGTCCGGAAGCTCTTCATCAGCAAGGCCGGCGGCCTGACGATCTACCAGTTCGACGAGGCCGAGAGCTACCTCTACTACTACGCGCACCTCGACCGCTACCGCGACGGGATCGGCGAAGGCGACCGCGTGAAGCGCGGCGAGATCATCGGCTACGTCGGTGTCACCGGGAACGCTGGCAACACCCCCCACCTGCACTTCTCGATCGAGAGACTTCCCCCGACCAAGGAGTGGTGGAAAGGCACCGCCGTCAATCCCTATCCCGTGCTGATGGGAAGAGCGACGCTGTAAGTCCTATGGAGTGCGGCGCCCGCAGGCGCCGC
>JBAQWH010000347.1:0-3121 GCA_049298815.1 Thermoanaerobaculia bacterium
TCCGGACTGAAGTCCGGACGCCGCGGACTGAAGTCCGCTCTCCAATCACATGTCATCGAACACACTCTCGAGCATGTCGACGCGGCCGATCGGTGCCTCTTCCATCGCGGAGAGGACGTCGACGTGCGCGGCCGGGGCATCGACCGGCACCATCATGTTCACCTTCGTGTTGATCGTCTGTTCGCCGAACTGGAAGGTGTTGATCGCGCGGGATCGAGGCCGCAGCCGCTCGATCTCTTCGCGCGGACCGAAGTAGAGCGCGCCGGAGGGACAGACGCTCGCGCACATCGGCTTGAGGCCGGCCGAGGTGCGGTCGTAGCACATGTCGCACTTCATCATCAGAGAGAACTCGCTCTGCATCTTCGGCACGCCGAAGGGACAGGCGAGCACGCAGTTGTTGCAGGCGATGCAGCGGGGCTTCCTCGCCGACTGCACGACGCCGTCCTCGGTCCGCTTGATCGCGTCCGCCGGACAGACCTCGGCGCAGGTCGGCGAATCGCAGTGCATGCAGATCACCGGGACCGTCTGCACCGAGACCGGCCGGTCGACGTACTGGAGATGGATCATCGACTCACCGCGATGGGTGTCGCATTCGCTGCACGCCGCGACACACGACTGACAGCCGATGCAGCGGTTCGGGTCGACGAAGAACTCCATGTTGTTCGGAAATCCCATCGTCATTTCCCCTGCTGCACGCGCTCGCGCGCGAGATCGTCGGCACCACCGTTGGTTGTGCTCGTGTCATCACCGCCGGGCAGGTCGACCGCCTCGCTGCCGGGCGGACGATCGGCCTTGCGTATCCGCACCGCACACACCTTGTACTCCGGGATCTTCGAGACCGGGTCCTGCGCCGAGATGGTGAGCGTGTTGGCCGACTTGCGGCCCGGCCAGTGATACGGGATGAAGATCGTGTCGGGGCGGATGGTGGTGACGACCTGGGCCCGCAGCGTGACCGCGCCGCGGCGCGACTCCGCGGTCACCCAGTCCTTGTCGCCGATGCCGTACTTCTCTGCGAGGCGCGGATGCATCTCGATCCGCGGCTCCGGATACTGGTCAACCAGTGGACCAATTCGCCTGGTCTGGGTGCCGGAGAGGAACTGGCTCACGACGCGACCGGTGGTCAGGATGACCGGATACTCCGCGTCGACGTCCTCGGCGGGCGGCCGGTAGGCGGCGACGTTGAATCGCGCCTTGCCGTCCGGGAAGAAGAACGGGCCGTTGCCCTTCGCGACCGAATTCCACGAGCCCGGCTCGAAGAGACGCGGCGTTCCGGGATGGTCGAGCGTCGGGCACGGCCAGAAGACGCCGTTGTTCGCCTCGATCTTCTCGTACGTGATGCCGTAGTAGTCGGCGACCCCACCCTTCGACGCGACGCGCAGCTCGTCGAAGATCTCGCGCGGGCTCTCGAAGGTCATCCCGTGCGGACGGCCGAGTGCCTTCGCGATGTCCTGGATGATCCGCCAGTCCTGCGTCGCATCACCCGGCGGGTCGACCGCCTTGTTGATCTTGATGACACGCCCTTCGACCTGCGTGACGACCCCTTCGTCCTCTTCGTGCAGCGAGCCGGGAAGGACGATGTCGGCGTGCTGCGCCGTCTCGCTCATGAAAAAGTCGATGACGGTGAAGAACTCCAGCTTGTCGAGCGCGCGCGCCACGAACTGGTTGTCCGGGAGCGAGACCTTGGGATTGAAGCAGATGTTGAGGAGTCCCTTGATCTCCCCCGCGTCGATCTTCCGCATCATCTCGTAGCAGTCGACGCCTGCCTGAGGGAGGTCCTCCGCCTTCACACCCCACACCCCGGCGATGTACTCGCGGTGCTCGGGGTTGACGATGTCGCGCCAGCCGGGAAGCTGCTCGGCCTTCTGCCCGTGCTCGCGCCCCCCCTGCCCGTTCCCCTGCCCGACCACCGTGCCGTACGCGCAGTAAGGCCGCCCGATGCGCCCCGACGCCAGCACGATGTTGATCGTCGAGAGGACGTTCTCGACGCCGTGCGAGTGGTGCTCGATCCCGCGGGCGTGCATGAGGAAGCTCGTCTTCGCGGTTCCCCACATCTCGGCGGCGGCACGGATCGACTTCTCGGCGATCCCGGTCGCCTCCGCCGTCGCCTTCGCCGTCCACGGCTTCACATGCGCCGCGACCTCCTCGAAACCGACCGTGTTCTTCTCGATGAACTCGTGATCGAGCCAGTCGTTCTCGATCATCAGATTCAGGATGCCGTTGAAGAGGATCACGTCGCGGCCCGGCTTGACCGGGAGGAAGATGTCGGCGTTCCGCGCGATCGGCGTGATGCGCGGATCGACGACGATGAGCTTCCCGCCTTTCTCGCGCGCTTCCCAGATGTAGCTCGTCGTGATCGGCGAGCACTCCGCGGTGTTCGAGCCCGCGACGATGATCACCTCGGCCCCTCGTATGTCATCCCAGGGGCTGGCGCTCCGGTCGACGCCGAACGCCTTCTTGTTCCCGGCTCCCGCGCTGACCATGCAGAGCCGGCCGTTGTAGTCGATGTACTTCGTCTTGAGCGTGACCCGGGCGAACTTCCCCATCAGGTACGCCTTCTCGGTGGTGAGACTCGCCCCCGACAGCACGCCGAACGCGTCCGGGCCGTACGTCGTCTGAATGCGCTCGATCTCGGAGGCCACCCGCGCGATCGCGTCTTCGTACTTCATCGGAGAGAAGCCGCTCTCCGAGGAAGGGTCGCGCCGCTGCGCGCTGACGAGACGATCCTCGTGCGCCCCCTGGAGGTAGCGCTTCACCCCCTTGGGACAGAGCATCCCCTGGTTGAACGGGAAGTCGTAGCGCGGCTCGAAACCGATGACCGCGTTGTCTTTGACCTTGAGGTTGATGCCGCACTGCTGGCCGCAGAAACAGCAGTGCGTCGACACGATGCGGTCAGGCTCTGCGCTCGCGTCGAGCCTCGCCCCCTGCATGCGGTTGAGATGGGGTCCCCAGATGTTCGAGAGGACGTCGAGAGACTTGGGTAGTGTTGCCATTAGAAAACCAGAAGTCTGAAGTGTGAAGTGTGAAGTGTGAAAAACATCGCTGCATTATTTCGTATCGCTATCTGACTCATAATTATCGTGGTCCTTTTTTTCACACTTCACACTTCACACTTCACACTTCG
>JBAQWH010000348.1:0-9237 GCA_049298815.1 Thermoanaerobaculia bacterium
GCTCAACCCCCGGCTAATCGCCATCGCGGCTTTGCCGCAACCATCGCGCTTCGCGCAACCATCGCGCTTCCCGCGACCATTGCGCTTGTCGCGTCGTGTCAGCTCCCGGGTTCACCGTCGCTGTGGAGCAAACGCCGCTAGAACGCGTAACCGAGCGTGATGAAGTAGGAGAACGACCGCTCGTAGTTCCGCCGCTCGAGCGGCCAGCCCACGTCGAACCGCAGCGGCCCGACCGGTGACAGATAGCGGATCCCGACGCCCGCGCCATACCGGAGCTCGTCGAACCGGATCGAGCTGCGCGGGTAGACGTTGCCAGCGTCTCCGAATACCGCCGCGCCGACCGGCCCGAAGAGCGGGAACCGGTACTCGGCGTTCACGATGAACATGCCGCTGCCGCCGAGCGGCAGGATCCCCGACGTCGGGGTCTCCCTGAAGAGCGTGCGCTCGCATCCGGGGATCGGCGCGCCGGAATCGTCGATGCAGATGTCGCCGAGGCGGTCGAGCGGGAACGCGCGATGAGTGTTCTCCCCGCCGGCCGTGAATCGCTCCGACAGCGGCACGTCGCGGTTCGAGGTGCCGCCGAGCGGACGGATCAGGCCGAGCCGCCCCGACAGCGCGAACACGGTGCGGTCGCTCACCGGCAGGTACCAGGCACCCTGCGCGTACTGCTTGATGAAGTGCGCCTTCGCCTCCTGCAGCGGGAAGGCGTACTCGAGCGACGCGCTCGTGAAGAACCCCCGGTGCGGATCGATGATGTCGTCGCGGCGATCCCAGAAGAAGGTCGGCGTGATGCTCGAGATCTGAATGTCGAGCAGCGTCCTCGGGAGGTCCGGCACGATCGGAGACCCCTCTTCGCCGTGGAGCTTGTCGCAGATCAGGCCCGCGACGCATCGCGAGATCTTGTACTCGTACCGCAGCGACCAGCGGGTCTGCAGGCCCGCGACCTTCGTCGCTTCGAGCGAGGTGCCCTGCTGCTGGATCGTGGCGCCGCTGCGCGTGCTGTCGTCGGTCTGGAAGATCTGCAGCTGCAGTGGGACGTTCCAGGGACCGATGAACGGCTCACGGTAGGTGAGGAACGCCTCCTGCTGCTCTTCGCTGTAGACGCCTTCGAGACCGAGGAAGCGGCCGGTGCCGAAGAGGTTTCGATGGGACGCGGCGGCCGCGATGCGGGGAGCGATCTCCGAGCCCTTGCCGGTGTCTCCGCGCTGGCCGCGCAGACCGACGGCACCGGTGAGCGTGAGGTTCCGACCTTCCTCGACTTCGATGACGACGTCGCGGTCGGCGACGGTGGTGCCGCTCTGCTCGGCCTGGATCTCGATCCGCTGGAAGATGCCCAGCCTGTAGAGCTCTCGCTGCGCCTCGAGGATCGACGTGTAGCTGAACGGGTCGCCGCGCTCGAGGTCTGCCTTGCGGAGGACGACATCTGTGTCCGTGTACGTGTTGCCGCGGACGATGACCTCGTCGATGCGGATCTGCGGCCCCTCGGCGATCACGTACGCGACGGCAGCGGTGGTCGCGTCCTCGGCGGTCTCCACCCGCGGAGTGACCTGCACCTCCGCATTGCCGCGGTTCGCGTAGAAGGTCTGGAGTGCGACGACGTCGTCGTGGAGGAGCTGCGGGTTCAACGGATCGCCTGCGCGGAGCTGCGGCTTCGGGAGGTCGCCGGCCGGCACCTGCTCGTTCCCTTCGACGGTGACCGAGGTGACGAGCGTCTGGCCGCCCTCGGTCACGGGGAACACGACGCTGAGCGTTCCGTCGGGTCGCGTGTTGACGATCGGATCACCTGCTGCTGCGTCGCGGTAGCCCCTCAGGCGGTAATACGACTCGAGCGACTCGCGGTCGTCCTCGAGCTGCTCGCGTGTCACGCCGGTCGGGCGGCGGAAGATCGTAGCGAGGAATCGCCGCACGCCGCCGCCGGGCGACGTCGCGATGACGTCGCGCAGATCCTTGTCCGAGATGCGCGCGTTGCCGGTGAACGTGACATCGCCGAGCCGGTACTTCATACCCGGCCGGACGTGGAACGTCGTGGTCCAGGTGCCGTCCTCGAGCGAGCTTTCGGTGTCGACGGCTGCATTGAAGTGTCCCTTCTCCTGAAGCGCGCGGACGATGTCGTCCGCCGCGCGGTCGACCGCGTCTTCGCTGTACGCCTGGTCGCCGCGGAACGGCAGCCAGCGCCTGACCGACCGGCGCGAGACGCCGGTGACCTCCACCTCGACGCGGGGGCCGACGGTCACGCTGTAGCGCAGCGAGACCAGGCCGGTCGCGGGATCCTGGACGTGCGACAGGAAGTCGACGTCCGCGCGACGGTGGCCGCGCCGCACGAGGAAGGCCTCAATCCGATCGGCGTCGGCACGCGCCTCGGCCAGACGGAAAGGCTCGCCGCTCTTCATCTTCATCCGAGCGACCAGCTCCGCAGGGGAGAACGGTCCGAGCTTTCCGTCGATCCCGACGTCTCCGACGTGGGCCAGAGGTCCGGGGGTGATGCTGAAGACGACGTCGGCGATGCTGCGCTGCCGGTCGAACGACGTCTCGGGATCGACGGTCGACTGGAGGAATCCGCGGTTGGCGAGCGCCTCCTGGACCTCGATGGCGCTGTCGTCGACGGCATTGAGGGAGAGGATGTCGCCGGGCCGGACGCCGACTGCGCGCTCGGCTCCCGTCTTGTCGGCGCCGGCGATGCCTGTCAGCTCGACCTTGCCGACGCGGTAATGCAGATACAGCGAGAAGGTGATCGCCACTCCATCCGCCGTGTCGGCAGCGTCGACGCGGACGTCGCGGAAATTGCCGGTGGCGAAGAGGTTCTTGATCGACGACTGCACCTCGCGGACGGTGAGCGGCTGTCCCGGTTTCACGACGACGTACTGGCCCAGCGTGGACGTGTCGACGTTCGCATCGGCGCGGAACGCGACGGTTGCGACGTTGCGCGCGTCGAAGGCGTGCTGCTGCACCGGCGTCGTGCGTGGTGCGGGAGGCAGCGGCGTCGCCTCGACGTCTCCGGCCGGAGTGAGTGAGCCGAAGGTGGCCAGCTCGGTCTGTCTGCCGAGGTCTCCCCACGTCCAGTGCGCTCCGTAGCGCCGACGGAAACGCGCGTCGAGGCGATACTCGTCGGTCTCGTCTCGCGTGAGCTGGAGCGTCCAGTCGCGGTTGACGATCCACTCGACGACCTGCCTGCTCTCCTCGTTGTCGAGGTTGTAGACGAGGAGGAATCGGACCGAGCGAGAGAGGCGCTTTTCGAACGTGACGCGCGGGCTCGCCCCTCCGGTCTCGAGCAGGCCCGGGTCGTACGCGAACGAGTCGACGAACGGCAGGACGCGCGAGCCGAGCGCGCTGAAGAGGCTCTGGTAGAGGAGCGACTGACCGACCACCGCAGCACCGGGGCCGCCGCCGGCGCCGCCGCCGGAGATGCCGCCGAGTCCAAGGATCGAGAAGAGGGTGATGTCGCTCGCCGGCGGGTCGCTCGTGATCGTCGGGGTGATGCGGTCGAGGGTGCCGGTGAGGTTGATCGTCAGTGCGATCGGGCCGCTCTCGAGCTCGGAGAAATTGCCCGAGGCGGTTCCCTCGAGCGTGACATCGAAGAAGGGGTCGATCCGGAACGGATTCTGGAAGACGATCGTCCCGCGCACTAGCTGGTAGTCGATGTTCTGGATCGTGACGGTGCCGCCCTCGGCCAGCGTGATCTCCCCCTGGATCACCGGGTTCGCGAGCGTCCCGGTGACGTCGAGCTCCGCGGTGCCGGTGACCTCCGCGATGTTGTTCCGCACGGCGAGCGTCCCGTCTGCAGTGACCCTGAGGTCGAGCCCGACCAGTTCCTGCCAGCTCGCCGCGGAGACCGGCGTGATCCCGCGGCGCGCGAGGATGACGTTGAGCAGCGCCTGCTGGAGATCGAAGTCGCGGAAGTAGAGGCCGCGGCCTACCTGGACGTCGCCGCGGAGGAAGGCCCCCTCCATGTCGCTCGTCAGCACGAGACGGAAGTCCCCCTCGACGACGAGCCCCTCGTAGTAGCGGATCGCGACGTCGTTGCCTTCGATTGCGACGCGGGCGCGGGACGGGCGGAACCCGTCGAGCACGACCCATCCGCCCAGCGCGACGCTGCCGCCGCCGATGGTGGCGCGGATCGATTCGATCGTGATCCGGTCGCCGGCAAAACGGAGAGTGCCGTTGATCTCGTCGATGAGCTGCGGGAAGCCGGCGAACTTGACCTCGGCGTCCTGGAACTCGGCGCTCCCCGTGAGCTGCGGATCGGTCGCCGTTCCCGTGACGGCCGCGTTCACGTCGACGAATCCTTCTGCCGTCACGTCGGCCATCGCGAGCTGCAGGAGAGCCGCATCGACGCGTCCCTGAATGCGCAGATCGAGATCGCGTGCACCGGTGAGCCCGGCGGAACCGGTGATCGCGAACGTCGAGTCCGGACCCTGCAACGCGAACGAGTCGAAGATGAGTCGCCCGTCGTTCGCGACGATTCGAAGCGGTGCAGCCGGAACGAACTGATGTCCGGCGAAGCGAAGGTCGAACACCGGTGCCGTGACGTCGAGGACGAGCGCGTCGAGGGGTGTGAGTTTGCCGCCGAGCCGGACGTCGAGCGTCAGGCTTCCCGCTGCGGGCAGCGTCGCGGTCGAGGGGGAGAGCGCGACGAGCCGCGCGAGGTCCGGGACGGTCAGACGCACCGTGCCATCGACGGCGAGGTTCTCGCCGACGGTGCCCTCGCCTTCGATCGTCACCATGTCTGCGACCGAGCCACGCACGATGAGCCGGCCGTTCCGGATCGCGACGTACAACGACGGCGCCGGAGCATCGGCCGGAAGTGCGAGTCCGCGGATCGTCGCTTCGTTCAGCGTCGCCTCGACCACCATCTCCGGCTGGTCGAACGTCCCCGCGCCGGTCGACGAGATCCGTACGTTCCCACCCAGCAGGTCCTTCAGGTCCGCGAGGAGCGTGATCTTCGAAAGGTCGATCGAGCTGGCGGCGATCGTGTAGCTGAAGCGCTCGCTGGTGAGATCGACCTCGGCCTCGCCACGCACCTCGCCCGCCGGAGACTGGATGAGCGCGTTGCGCGCGAGCATCCGACCTTCGGTGAACTGGATGTCGGCTGAAACGAGGTCGACCGGCTCGCCGAACAGCACCCCTTTCCGGACGACGACGCTGCCCGCACCTTCGAGCCGGGACTTCGGTCCGGCGATCGCGAGCTCGCCGGTCAGTTGTCCCGAGACCGGGAACGTGCCGAGGTCGAGGAACGAGATGATGTCGGCCACGGGGAAGTCGCGCGCCGCGATCTGCAGGTCGAGCTCGACGTTCCCTTCGCCAGGAAGCCAGCGGACGTCACCGGCGAGCCGCAGCTCCGCATCACCCCGCCGTATGGTGAGACCCGCGAAGGTGGCGCGTCCCGTTTCCGGCGTGCCGGCGACGAGCAGGCGTCCGGTCGCGAGCCCTTCACCGATCCGGAAGTCGAGGCCGACGGCATCGATCGCGCGCTGCGCGGGATACCCGTTCGCCTCGACCGCGATGTCGAACTGCGGTCCAGGCCCGCTTTCCGGGAACGCGACGGTGCCGGTCAGGACGAGAGTCCCGGCGCCTTCGGTGAAGACCGCGCGATCGAACGTGAGGACGCTCTTCACGCCGTCGTAGCCGAGCGCGATCTCTGCGTCTCCGAGCGCGACCTCGTTGTACCGGACGCCTGTGCCGGCGATCTGCGCTGCGACGACAGGCTTGTCGATCGGGCCGCGCACGGTTCCGGTGAGCGTGCCGCTGCCGCCGAGGCCAAGGAGCTCGTAGTCGCGTTTGTCCGCAGCGTGGGCGAAGTTGAAGCCGATCCGATCGAGCTCGCTGAAGTCGGTGCTGCGGATGGTCAGCGCGAGGTCGGTCACGACCCCTTCGATCTCGAGTGTGCCGCTCGCGTCGATGGTCGACGACTCGGTCTGCAACTGCGCGCCCCGGAAGCCGACCACTCCGCGGTCGATCGTGAAGTCGGCCGTGCCCGCGAGCGGGATCGGGTACTTAGCGCCGGAGAAGGCGACCGTGTTCCTCGTCAGCTTCGCGCTTCCGGTGCCGCGACCGTCTTCGAGAACCCTGTCCTTGTTCCACCCGTATTCGAGTTTCCCGGTGGCGGCTCCGCGAAGGCCGGTGCCGTCGACGCCCCAGTCGCTGAAGAGCTTCTCGACCGAGATCCGGTCGTAGTGCAGGTCGACCGACATCGGGTACGGCTCGGCGAACTTCGTCAGGACGTAGTCCGCGGAGATCGTTCCGCCACCGTAACGCGCACGCTCCACGTCGACCGTGAGACGGTCGTTGGTGACGCGGAGGCTTCCCTTCGCGTCCGCGAGCTCGTAGACGTCGGCCTTGATCTCCGGCGACACGAAGCCGCCGGCGAGGACGAAGTCGCCCTGCTTTCCGGTGAGCCTCGTGTCGAGAGCGAGCGTGCCGGCGAGCGTCTTCTCGACGCGGAAGATCTCGCGGATGCGCTCGAGCGTCAGACGCGACGTGACCCGCAGGTCGTAGGCCCCCTCGGTCAGCGGGTCCAGCTTCCCGGAGACGAAGGCCTCGAGGCCACGACCCTCGAGAGCGATGCTCCGCAGCGCGAGGATGCCCGGCGTGTAGCGGAAGCCGCCACGAAGGCCGACGTCGATCGGCTCGAAGTCCTGGATACGGATCCGGAGGCTCGGGCTCGTCAGCAGTCCTTCGTAGAGGCCTTCCGCACTCGTGATCTTCAGCGATGACGCGATGCGCTGCGCGTCGGCGCGGATCTCGTGGCGCCGATCGTTGAACGAAAACCCGCCGTTGACGACGTTCAGTGTGCCGAACTTCAGGCGGACGATCTCGTAGCGGCTGGGTGGCCCGGACTTCCACTTCGGGAAGTTGTGCGTGAGCGCGGCACCTTCCGGGAAGACCTCGAATGCGAGGTGGGGATCGAACACGTCGATACGGCCGATCGTCAGACGACGGCGCCAGAACGACTCGATGCCTCCGGTGATCTCGACGCGACGGACCGTCGCGAAATGGGGGCTCACCCCTCCAGGCGCGTTCGCGATCCGGAGGTTGGTGACGATCACCTTCTGCGGTCGTGTCGTGACGATCTGCACGCTGCCGATCGAGACGTCGCGGCCGAGGCGGGCCTCGAGCGTCTTCTCGATGCGGAGGCGTACGAGCTCCGCGAAGTTCGTGGACCCGAGGTACCACGACCCTCCGCCGAAGATGAGGAAGAGCAGGAGGAAGCCCGCACCGAAAACGAAGAAGAGCGTGCGCAGGCAGCCCCACATCGGGCCCTGCCGCTGGCGCTCGCGCGCGGAGCGGTGATGGTCGCCGCTCGCCGGCGTCGGGGCCTCGCTCTCCTGTTCGTTTTCGGTCATCGATGACGGGGTCAAACGGAATCCGCGGGGGACCGGCGCCGGCGGTGTCTGGCGTACCGGACAATGCGGCGCTTGCTTGCTAATCGCGAGCCACTGAAACGGCGCGCGCGGAACGGTGCTTTATCGCCGCAATCATAAGCGGCTCACGGAGTTGCGCGAAGCGGGATGGGGGACGGCGGGTCTCTCCGCGGTCGAGCGAGACGCGGCCTGCCGACTCCGCTATCCTGCACGGGTGCCGCGGACCCGGCTTCGAACACGAGTTCTTCTCTTGACCGCCGCCTTCGTGGTCGCGTTGTTCGCGGTCACGTTCGGGCTCAGCTGGCGCGCGAAGCGGGCGCAGGAGCGGTGGCACCGGCTCGTCGGAATCGAGACCGCCGCGGTGGCCCAGCTCGAGGAGCTCGTCCGCGCGCAGAACGGGTTCCACCGGCGCTTCGCCGGCGGGCTCGAGACGCGGCACCGGTATCGTCTCGTCGAGCAGCTTCTGAACGACGAGGCACTCTCCGCGATCCCGCTCGGGACGCTGCGCGGCCGGATCAAGGCCTTCCGCACGATCATCGCGGACCAGCAGCCGAGGCGGACGGACGTCGACTCCACCTCGGCCGCGGTGGTCGAGGAAGCGCGATCGATCATCGATGCACGCAAGGCAGAGATTGCCCGCCAGCTCCCGTCACTCGAGCGCGAGGGCCAGGAGACGATGTCCGCCGCCCTCGCGGTCTCCTGGATCATCGCGATCCTCGGGTTTGCCGCGGTGCAGACCACGCTGCGCAAGGTCGTCAAGCCGCTCGAAGAGCTCGCGGTCGCGGCCGACAGAATCGCCGACGGCGACCTCACCGCGCGGGCGCCGGTGGGCGGCGACCGGGAGATCGCGGCCCTCGGCATCTCGTTCAACCGCATGGCGGACGAGCTGAAGTCGCGCGCGCGAACCGACGACCTCACCAGGCTTCCCAACTTCCGCGCGTTCCGCGAACGGATCGACTCCGACCTCGATCGTGCCGATCGCTACCCGGAGACCTTCGGCGTCCTCATTCTCGATCTCGACCGCTTCAAGCAGTACAACGACACCTACGGACACCAGGCTGGGAACGACACCCTCCGCCGGGTCTCCGGAGCGATCGGCGAGACGGTGCGCGCAGTCGACTTTGCCGCACGCTACGGAGGGGAGGAGTTCGCGGTCGTCCTCCCCCAGGTCGAGGGCCCGGCGCTGATGGCGATCGCAGAGCGGATCCGCGCGGCGGTGGAGGCACTGCCCGTGCCGAGAGACGGGGCTGCCGTCACGATCAGCATCGGGGCAGCGCTCTTTCCCGCGGACGGTTCGAGTCGCGAGACGCTGATCCGCGCCGCCGATGAAAGGCTCTACGAAGCGAAGCGCCTCGGGAGGAACCGCGTCGTCGGCCCCGGCGCTAAGCCTGCTGCTCCAGCCGGACGATCAGCCGCTCGAGAGCTCGCATGACCGTCTGGAGGTCGCGGTCGCCGATCTCGGCGGTGACCGACTTCAGCCACGCCTCGTAGCCGGGACGGAGCTTCTCGAGCAGCGTGCGCCCGCGTCGCGTGAGCTGGACGCGGGAGGAGCGGAGATCGTGCGGGTCTCCATGACGCTCTGCGAATCCGAGCTGCTCGAGGCGGGCCACCATCCCGGTCATGTTCTGCTTCGTGACCATGAGGCGGCGCGAGAGCGCGACGAGCGTCGCGGCGGTCTCCTCCTCGTCGATCGCGGAGAGGACGGCCCACTGTTGCGGGGTGACGTGATGCTTCTCGAAGACCGGGGCCAGTCGCCTCGTCAGCAGGTTCGCAAGCTGAATGACGCCCGTGACGAGGTCGCGCCGTTGCGGCATGTGGTCAAGATATTGACCATGCGGGGGGATGTCAAGAACGGAGGCGGTAGGGGTGGTAGCCGTGG
>JBAQWH010000349.1:0-4337 GCA_049298815.1 Thermoanaerobaculia bacterium
CTGCTGCGCCGTGGCATCCATCGCCGGATCGGTGCGGGCGAGCCTCTCACCGGCCACATGGTCCGGCTCTGGATCGCGGCCCTCGCGGCCGGTGGCGCCGCCGTCGCAGCCGACCTGCTGTTCGCCCGCGACCTTGCTGCGCGGCTCCCGTTCTCCACAATCGCCGAGGCGGTGATGGTCTGCGGCGTGTTCGGATTCATCTACTTCATCGGCGCGATCGCCCTCGGCGTTCCCGAAGCGCGCGCAACGATCGGACGGTTCATCTGCCGGTAGGGCGCTCACGCTCCGGGTCACCACAGGGACACAGAGGCACACAGAGAACGTGCTGTCGGGGCAAGTTTCAGCGCATGACGCCCGTCTCGACCTTTCTCTGTGCTGCTCTGTGTCCTCTGTGCCTCTGTGGTCGAAGCAGAGTCCCCGAGCCCCTGTCACCGTTCTTGCTACCATCGCTCAGCCGTGACCGACGTACCGCAGTCGAATCAGCCCGCCGGGCTGCCCGGTGACCGGGTCGCTCAGCTCGACGCCGGTTCCGGTGAGCCTCTCCTCGAGGTCCGGAACCTTCGGACTTCCTTTGCGGTCGCAGGCGGATGGGTGCACGCCGTCGACAACGTGTCGTTCTCGGTCAATCGAGGCGAGGCGGTTGCCCTCGTCGGCGAGTCGGGTTGCGGCAAGAGCGTGACGGCGATGTCGATCATGCGTCTCGTCGCCTCGCCCGGGAAGATCACGGGAGGCGAGGTCCACTTCAAGGGGAAGGACCTCGCTGCGATTTCCGAGCGCGACATGCGCCACGTGCGCGGCAACGACATCGCGATGGTCTTCCAGGAGCCGATGACGAGCCTGAATCCGGTCTTCAAGATCGGCGATCAGGTGGCCGAGGCGATCCGGATCCATCGCAAGGTGTCGAAGCGCGAGGCCTGGTCGCTCGCCGGCGACATGCTGGAGCTGGTCTCGATCCCCGATCCCCGCAAGCGTCTCGACGATTACCCGCACCAGCTTTCGGGAGGCATGCGCCAGCGCGTGATGATCGCGATGGCCCTCTCCTGCGATCCCGAGCTCCTGATCGCCGACGAGCCGACGACCGCGCTCGACGTGACGATCCAGGCGCAGATCATGGAGCTGCTCGCTTCGCTCCAGAAGAAACTCGGCCTCGCGCTGCTGTTGATCACGCACGACCTCGGAGTCGTTGCCGAGTTCTGCGAGCGCATCGTCGTCATGTACACCGGTCGCGTGGTCGAGGAGGCCACGGTGGTCGAGCTGTTCGCGAATCCGGCCCATCCGTACACGCGCGGCCTGCTCAAGTCCCTGCCCAGCATTGCGAGAGGAGCAGCGGGAAGCGCGGCACCGCTCGCGCCGGGGGAGGTCGGCACGGAGTTCGACCCGCCGCCCGGGCGCCTCGCGACGATCAAAGGGATGGTCCCCTCGATCGATGCACTCCCCAGCGGTTGCAAGTTCAACCCCCGTTGTCCCGACGTCATGGACATCTGCCACGGCAACGAGCCCGCTCTGATGATCGTCGGGGATCGGCACGCTGCACGCTGCTACCTCCACGGTGACGAAGCTGATCCCGACCGGGTGTCCACTCCCACGATCGGGGAGGTGGCGCGTGCCTGACAAGCCCTTCATTCCCGGCGACGACGGTGTGGCCCCCGCGATCACCGGCGGGCTGCAGACCCCGGCCGGCCAGACAGATCACCATCGCGAGCCGGCGCGGCGCGAGCCCCACGATCGCGGCGACGTGTCCGAACCGCAGGAAACGCCCGTCCTGCCGATGGGAGAGGGAGAGCCCCTGCTGGTCGTCCGCAACCTCAGGAAGTACTTCCCGGTCAAGCGGGGGGTGCTCGCCCGCGTCGTCGCCCAGGTGAAAGCGGTCGACGGGATCAGTTTCGGGCTGGCCCGCGGTGAGACGCTCGGCCTGGTCGGGGAGTCGGGCTCGGGCAAGACGACGGTTGGGCGATGCATCCTCCGGCTGATCGAGCCGACCTCGGGCGACGTGCGCTTCGACGGGACCGATGTCCTCGGGTTGGACAGCGGGGACCTGCGCCGGATACGCAGGCACATGCAGATCGTCTTTCAGGATCCCTATGCGTCGCTCAATCCGCGGATGACCGTGGGAGCGATCGTCGCCGAGCCCTTGATCATTCATGGCGGAATGAACGGGGCGGAGCGGAGCGACCGCGTCGCCGAGCTGCTCCGGAAGGTCGGCCTCAGCCCCGATTACCGCAAGCGTTACCCGCACGAGTTCTCGGGAGGGCAGCGGCAGCGCGTCGGCGTCGCACGGGCGCTGGCCACGAATCCGCGGTTCCTCGTGCTCGACGAGCCGGTCTCCGCGCTCGACGTCTCCGTGCAGGCCCAGGTGGTCAACCTGCTTCAGGACCTCCAGGACGAGCTCGGTCTCACCTACCTCTTCATCGCGCACGATCTCTCGGTTGTGGAGCACATCTCGACGCGCGTCGCCGTCATGTACCTCGGAAAGATCATGGAGCTCGCGCCCCGCGCGGAGCTCTACGACGACCCGCTGCACCCATATACGAAGGCGCTGCTCTCGGCGGTGCCGATCCCCGATCCCTCGCGCAAGAAGAGCCGCATCCTGCTCAGCGGAGACATCCCTACGCCGCTGAATCCTCCCAGTGGGTGCGTCTTTCACACCCGCTGTCCGATCGCACAGTTCCCGATCTGCGGGGAAGTCGTCCCGCCGCTCGTCGAGCACAAGGCGGGGCAGTTCGCGGCCTGTCACTTCGCGGGCGATCCGCTTCCGACGATGACGGACCCCGAAGGCCTTGCCCGGGCGACTGCCGCGAACGCGGAGCGCGCGATGGGTGCAATCGAGGCGTAGCGCGGACGGAAACGCGATTCCGGAGCGCCGCGTCCGACCAGCGTCACTTCGCGGCGCAACGCCCGCTGTTTCGCGCGCGTGAACTCCGCGCTTAGAATTGCGCGGCTTTTCGGTCCGGACCTTCAACAGCGAAACCCGAAGTCCGTACTTGCGTAGTAGAGGCGTGTTTGGGAGGAATTGCATGACGGCTGCTCGCTTGCTGACGTTTTCTCTGTCGTTGTTCGTGACGGCGGTTCTTTTCGCACAGGCCCCACAGGCCCAGACGCCGACGACGCGAGCGACCGAGGCGGTCACCGCCGAGACGGATCGCGACGCGGCGGATCCCCGCGCCTTGCAGCTCTCGCTCGACAGCGCCGTCCGTACGTCGATCGAGCGCAACCTCGGCGTCGAGGTCCAGCGATTCGAGAGCCGCATGGCCGGTGAGAACCTCCGCGGGCAGTACGGGCTCTTCGACTGGTTCGCGTCCGCGACCGTGACGCAGTCGAGCAGCGAAGACCCCACGATCTCGCTCTACGCCTCGGGTGGCAACCGCGCGACGCGCGCCGATGCCGCCGTGGCCCAGCTCATCCCGACCGGAGGCCAGTACCGCGTCGGCTGGACGAACTCGCGCCTCAAGACGACCGGTGGCGGCACGTTCGTCAATCCGGCCTACCGCAGCGGCCTGCAGTTCTCATTCACCCAGCCCCTCCTGCGCGACTTCGGCGTCGATGTCACCCGCCGCAACATCAACATCGCCCGCAACACGCTGGGCCTCTCGAACGAGGCCTTCCGCACGGCGCTGATGAACACCGCGACGAACGTCGAGCAGGCGTACCTCGACCTCGTCTACGCCCGCCGGAACGTGGAAGTCGTCAAGGAGACCCTCTTCCTTGCCCGCGACCAGTCGCGCATCACGCAGATCAGGATCGACGTCGGCGCCTCCGCTCCGCTCGACATCCTCCAGCCCCGGGTGCAGATCGCCACGACCGAAGAATCACTGATCGGTGCAGTCGCCAGCGTCCGCAATGCGGAAGACCGGCTGCGCGCGCTCCTGAACCTCCCGAAGGAAGAGTGGGACCGGCCGATCGTTCCGGTCGACAGGGTCGAGTACGAACCGCTGACCATCGACACCGAAGCGGCAGTCCAGCAGGCTCTCCGGCTGCGTCCCGAGCTGCGGCAGCTGGACCTCACGAGTGACACGCTGCGCATTCAGCAGCTCTATGCCCGAAACCAGATGCTCCCGACCCTCGACTTCTCGGTTGGCTACGGCCTCAACGGCCTCGCGGGCCGGACGATCGAGCTCGACGACAACGGCGACCCGACCGGCGGATTCCGCTCGACCGGGTACACCGACACCCTCTCGCAGATCTTCGGCAACGACTTCCCGAGCTGGAACGTCGGGTTCAATGTCGGGGTGCCGATCACGAACATCGGTGCACGTGCAGCGGCGCGTGCGGCGGAGCTCGACCTCGAGCAGACCCGCACCGACGCCGAACGCGTCCGGCAGAACATCACGGTCGAAGTC
>JBAQWH010000350.1:0-7586 GCA_049298815.1 Thermoanaerobaculia bacterium
CCCGCCGGGTAATCCACGAGGGGGCGGTGCGGCGCGTCGTTTGCTATCTCCATCCGGAGATGTCATCCATCGGAACCACCCTCATCGTGCTCGTCGCGGTTCTCGCGGCCGTCGCTCTCGGTGTCGCCCTCGCCTACGTGCCGTTGCGTCTTCTGCTGGGACAGATGGCCCGAAGCGTCCGCGTGCTCATCGAGCGGCAGCGCGAGCGCCGGCGACTGGATCGGACGACCCCCGACCGACGCAAGGCCGGCTAGCGCCGCACGCGGCTCTACAGTGCGGCCTCGATGGCCTGCGTCAGCTCGATGTCGTTCGGGAGAACCGCGCCGAATTTTTTCCAGACGATCTTCCCCTGGCGGTCGATCAGCACCGACGTGGGGAGGACCGAGGTCTCGAGGAGGTCCGCGATCTTCCCCTCGGCGTCGATGGCGACCGGATACGTCATCTTCTGCTCCAGCGCGAACTGCTTCACCGAATCGACCCCCGATTCGTCGACGCTCACGCCGATCACCTCGAACCCCTGCGGTTTGTACTTGTCGTGGATCGCCTGAAGCTCGGGGATCTCGTGACGGCACGGCCCGCACCAGGTCGCCCAGACGTTCAGCAGAACGACCGTGCCCTTGCGGCCCGCCAGGTCGAACCGGCTCCCGTCGAGCCACATCGACGCGTACTCGGGAATCGCCGAACCAACCTCGGTCCCGGTGGCCGTCTGCGGGGATGCCGGGGCCCCGGCCTCGGTGGTCGCTTTCGGCGTTCCGCCCGCCACCGGCTCGGGCGCCGGCTCCTCGCTCCGTTTGCAGCCGGCGAGAACGAGCATCAGGGCGAGCGTCAGGATGGCGATCTTCTTCATGGCGGCGCGATTCTACGTCGGGCAAGCGCAAAAAACAGAAAAGCCCCGCTCGCGCGGGGCTTCGCAGGAAAGACACACAGACCGTTACTCTTCGGTCTCGCCCTTGCCCTTCTTGATGACTTCAGGCTCGGGGGTCACCACCTCGGCGGCGGCCTCGGAGACCTCGGCGCGCGCGTGCGTCACACCGACGACCACGCGGTCCGGATCGTCGAGAACCTTCACGCCTTCCGGCAGTTTGAGGTCCGAAACACGGTAGTACTCGTGGCCGCCGAGCGGCGTCACGTCGACGTCGACCGTATCCGGAATCGAGCCCGGAAGGCACTCGACGTGAAGCTCACGAACCTGCCAGTCGAGCAGGCCGCCTTCCTTCACTCCGATCGCCAGGCCGGTGACGTGCACCGGGATCATGACCTTGACCTTCTCGTCCATCACGACGCGGACGAAATCGATGTGCGTCATCTTGCGCGAGATCGGATCGATCGTGAGGTCCTTGATCATCGCGTGGGGCTGCTGGTCCGTCCCCTCTACCTTGAGAAGGAACAGCGACCGGACGCCGTGCTCGCTCTTCTGAATGAGCTCCGACACGGTCTTGCGGTCGACGGCGATTGCCACGGGGTCCTGATGACCGCCATAGACGACTGCGGGCACTCTGCCCTGCTGGCGGAGCTTCCTCGCGACTTCCTTGCCCGTCTTCTCGCGGGGAGTAACTTCCAACGTCAACTCAGCCATGGTGCTGACTCCTTAAGTGACCTGATTCCGACAGATGGCGGTAAAGAACTGGACCGAGGGCAAAATTCCCCGGCGATGGCGGGCTACATCTCGAACAACGAGCTGACGGAGTCCTCGTTGTGGATCCGCTTGATCGCCTCGGCCAGGAGTGGAGCGATCGAGATCGTCGTCAGCTTCGGGCAGTCCGCCTCTTTTTCTTCGGTCGGCATGCTGTTGGTGGCGATGAGCCGGTCGATCGCACAGCTGTTGATCCGCTCGATGGCCGGGCCCGAGAGGACGGCGTGCGTGCAGACGGCCGAGATCGAGCGGGCTCCCTGCTCGCGCAGCGCCTTGACCGAGTGGATCAGCGTCCCCGCCGTGTCGATGATGTCGTCGACGATCACGACGTCGCGTCCTTCGACGTCACCGATGATGTTCATCACCTCGGTCTGGTTCGCGGCGAAACGGCGCTTGTCGATGATCGCGAGTGTCGCCCCGAGGCGCTTCGCGTAGGCGCGCGCCCGTTCGACACCGCCCGCGTCCGGCGAGACGATCGTCAGCTCATCCATCTCCAGGGCCTTCAGGTGCCCGATCATCACCGGCGCAGCGAACAGGTGATCGACCGGAATGTTGAAGAAGCCCTGGATCTGGGCCGCGTGCAGGTCGAGCGTGAGAACGCGGTCGGCCCCGGCGGCGCTGATCAGATCGGCGACGAGCTTCGCCGTGATCGGCACGCGCGGCTTGTCTTTCCGGTCCTGGCGAGCGTAACCGTAGTACGGCAGGACCGCGGTGATCCTGCTGGCCGAGGAGCGTTTCAACGCATCCAGCATGATCAGCAGTTCCATCAGGTGATCGTTCACCTGCGGAGGGCAGATCGGCTGAATGACGAAGACATCTGCTCCGCGGACGTTCTCGTCGATCTGAACGTAGTTCTCGCCGTCGGAGAAGCTGTAGAGCGTCACACGGCCGGGGTCGCACTCGAGTCGCGTGGAGATCTCGGCTGTCAACGAGGGGTGGGCGCGTCCGGAGAAGAGTTTGAGCTGGCGCAAAGCGGGCGTGATTATATCCAGACGCGAGGCTTCGACCACCCCCCTGGTCACTCGCGTCCGCTCGCCGCAACGGCTTGATCGGTCTCCGCGATCACAGCGGCCACGACATCGCGCAATCCGCGGGGGTCGAAAGGCTTCTGAAGGGCCACGCGAACGAGCGTCGGATCGATCAATTCCGCCATCTGGTCGCTCACCGCCGAAACGACCACTACCGGGGTGTCGATCGCTTGGTCCCGCATGTAGCGGAGCACCCCCAGCCCGTCCACCCTCGGCATCAGCATGTCGAGCAGGATCACGTCGAACCGCTCTCTTCCAAGGATTTCGATGGCCGCCTGGCCGTCTTCGGCGACTGCGGAGGAAATGCCGTCGCGTGTCAGCAACGCAATGAGAAACTGCCGGACTCCCGGATCATCGTCGACGATCAGGACGCGAGCCCCGCGCCGTTCAGCCATGCACGACCTCCGAAACGACGGGATATCGGAACTGCGCGAGAAAATCGGGCACCGCCGACGCCGGCATCGGCTCGGAGAACAGGTAGCCCTGCACCCCGTCGCAGTGATGCCGCGCGACCAGAAGATGGTCGGCCGCGGTCTCGACCCCCTCCGCGATGACGTAGAGGCCGAGGCTTCGCCCGAGCGAGATGATCGAAGAGAGGATCGCTTCGTCGCCCGCGCTCTGCTGCGCGTTGAGGAGGAACTCGCGGTCGATCTTCAGGGTGTGCAGAGGGAGACGCTTGAGATAGGCGAGCGACGAGTGTCCGGTGCCGAAGTCGTCGACCGCGACTTTCACCCCGAGCACCTTGAGTTGATCGAGCACGCTGAGAGTCCACTCGAGGTTCTCGAGCACTGCGCCCTCGGTGATCTCGAGCTCGAGATCCGCCGACGAGATGGCGTTCGTGTCGAGCACCTCGCGCACGAGCTTCATGAAGTCGCGTCTCGCGACCTGGACTGGTGACATATTGATGGCCATATGGAATGACGTCAGTCCAATCTCCCGCCACTCCCGCAGTTGCCGGCAGGCGGTCCGAAGCACCCACTCCCCGATCGGAATGATCAGGTGCGTTTCCTCGGCGAGCGGGATGAACTCCGTCGGTCCCACGACCCCGTGTCCCGGCCGGTTCCATCGGATGAGCGCCTCGAACGACCGCACCGCACCGGTTCGAAGGTCGCAGAGCGGCTGGTAGAGCAGCTCGAACTCGTCCCTCTCGAGCGCCCTGTGCAGCGCGAGCTCGTGCTCGAGGCGGTCCGTGTACCGCTTGTTCATCGAGGTCGCGAACAGCTGCACGCTCCCGCGGCCGAGCTCCTTGGCGCGGTAGAGCGCCGCGTCGGCGTGCATCATCAGCGTCGCGGCGTCCTGCGCGTCGCTCGGGAAGACGCTCACGCCGATGCTCGAGGTGACGTGAAGGTCGTGGCCGTCGACGACGATCCCGCTGCTGATCGATTCGAGCAGCTTCGACCCGACGAGGCCTGCGTCCTCGCCGCGATGCACGTCCGGAAGGATGACGCCGAACTCGTCGCCGCCGAGGCGTGCGATGGTGTCTTCGGCTCGCAGCACTCCTCGGAAGCGGCTCGCGACCTCCTTCAGGAGCTTATCCCCCGCCGCGTGTCCCAGCGTGTCGTTGACGACCTTGAAGCGGTCCAGGTCGATGTACATGACGGCGACCGCGCTGTTGCGCCTTCGGGCCTGGTCGATCGAATGCTCGAGCCGGTCGTGGAAAAGGAACCGGTTCGGCAGGTCGGTCAGCATGTCCCGGTACGCCAGGTAGGCCAGCTGATCCTCGGCGACCTTTCGGGCCGTGACGTCGCGGTAGTTCAGCACGATTGCGCCGACCGCGGGATTCGAGACGAGGTTGCGCGCGATCAGCTCCATCCACCGCATGCCGCCCTCGGCGTGCCTCACGCGAAGCTCGACCTGGGCGTCGGCCTCCGGCTCACCGCTGAGGACCCCGAGGAATCGCGACGCGCGCGACGCGTCTCCTCGATCGACGAGCTCCAGAAGGCTCCGTCCCAGGAGCCCCTCGGGAGTGAACCCGAGGAGACGCTGCGTCGAAGGTCCGGCGTACACGACGCATCCTTCCGTGTCGATCAGCGCGATTCCGTCGGCTGCGTTCTCGACGAGGGCTCGGAAGCGGCTCTCCTGCGTGAGCCGCGCCTGCTCCGCTTCCTCCCGCGCCGCCTCGACGTGCGCGCTCTCGATGATCGAGCCGGTGAGATCGGCGATCGACTTCAGGAAATCGATCTCATCGGGCGTGAACACGCGGGCCCGGTCGCTGTAGACCGTGATGATCCCGCTCGCGCCGTTGCGGCCGGGGATCGGCAGGCAGACGCACGCCTCGACGTGATGCGTCGAGATGAGATGGTCGCCGTGCACCCGCGGGTCCGCGGCAATGTTGCTGATCGGGGCGATCGTCTGCCGTCCGAGGGCATAGACGAGAAGGGGCCGGTGGGTCGGCTGGTCCTCGCCGCAGGCCGCGAACGTGTCGTTGGCGCCGGTTCCGAACCAGTGGGTGAAGACCCCCTCGTTCGACTTGACCACGCTGACGTACGACGCTCCGAGGCTCCACTCGATCAGTCCGCAGGTCTGGCCGATGAGCAGATCGGCCTCGATGCCGGTCAGCGCAGCCTGAGCAAGCTCCGCGATGGCAGCCTGCTGCCGGCGTCGCCGCGCGATCTCGTCCTCGGCCGCGGCGAGCAGCTCGCCGGGTCCGGCAGGTTCGTGCTGAAACTGTTCGAGTGTCATGCGGACGCTAACGCTCTCTGCAAGTCCACAGCCGATGACGGGCTCATCCTCCTCGAGGACCGTAGGATCTGGCCTGTCGGGATTGACGTAAGAATACGGCATCCGGCTCCCGGCGGAGGCCCGCCGGACCAGCACCGGTCAACGCCGCGACTAACTGCGTGCCGACCGTCGCCGCACTTTTCCGGTCGGCGCCGCCTCGACGATCCGTCCCCGGCCGTTCGTCACCGCTGCGAAATGCGCTGCGAAGGCGTCGACGTACTGCTTCTTGAACGCGGCCACCTCCGCGGCGGTGACGCCTCTCGACGCACGTTCGACGATCACGAACGCCGTCGGGAAGTCCGTCTGGCTCGCGCCGAACGCGGGCTTCCTCGGTCCCATCGAGTCGAGGATCTGCTGGAACACGACATCCGTCTTCGCGGTGACGGTATAGGTCCGGCCGGCCGTCGGGTAGTACGACTCCTCGAGCCCCTCACCGTTCAGGTAGAACCAGGGCGCGGTGACCTCTTCCGGAGCGGCAAGGCCCATGAGGTAGAGCTCGTGCCAGCTGTAGCCGTAGTTGACCGACTTCTCCCACGTCGAGAACCTGCTTGCCCCCTGGTCGGTGAAGTAGCCGCCGCCCATCGCCGACGCGTCGGTCGCCGTAACCGTGTTGAACGCCGCGGGAAGGTGAGCGCCACGCTTCGGATGAGCACCGTCCGGGTTCAGGGAGTTCGTGTCGGCCGTCCCTTCGCGAATCCTGAAGAAGTAGAGCCACCTGTGCCCGAATTCGTGCGTCATGAGGTGAAGGCTGCCGAGGTCGGTGGAGTTCCACCCTCGCCCGATCTTGTCGAGGTGGAGGAGTGCGGGACGCCGCTGCGTGGCGGTGCCGTAGCTCGACAGCCCCGCACGCACGCCGTCGACGCCCGGGTTGCCGACGGTCGAATAGCCGCCGGCGTAGAGCACGAGATCGGTGAGGAAGCTCTGAAAGATCGCGACCTGGTCGGCGTCGGCATCCGTGAGATAGGCGCCGCTCTTCAGCTTGTTCCAGACGCTCGTCACGTTGAGCGTCGGCAGCGTGAACGCTTCGACTGCGGGACGATCGTCGAAGCGGAAGCCCGGCGGCAGCGCGGTCAGGTCGGAGGCCGCGCTCAGCGTCGCTGCGTCACGCTGCACGTTCGTGATCGGGATGCTGTCGCCGAACGTGAAGGTGCCGCTTCCGTTGTTGTGGTACGTGTACGCGTCGACGCTGGAGTCGGCCGCGTCGGCGACCAGAAACTCGTCGAGCATGCTGACGACGATCGTCTCGCCTTCGAAGCGAACCGCACTGCTGCCGGTGGTCGCCGGCCACGAGGGCGTCGACACGGTGTAGCGGTCGCTGTAGACGCGCACAAAGAAACGGCTCGCGCTGACCAGGTTCTTCACGCCGGGCCGGAAGTAGTAGTCGACGAATCCGTTCTTCGGCAGGAGCGAACGATCGAGCGCCGCACGGGTGGTGATCCTGTACTCGACGAGGTCCGACGAATCGACCCGCTCGACCGAGAACCCCACGATGTCGAGCATCGCGTTCAGCTGAGGCGTGAGACGCGCTCTCGCGTCGGCACCGGTGTCGTCGGCAGGATCGGTGACCCGCACGATCGGCTCGCGGCGCTGATGGAACCCTTCGCTCCCGGTCGTGACGACGACGGCTCCCCAGCTGTCCTGTGGCAGCGTCGCGTAGGAGAACCGGACATTCCCGTCGCTGAAAAGGACTGCCTGCACCTGCTCGTCCCACACGGCCGGAAAGCGTGACTTCCAGGTGATCGTCAGCGCGGAGGCGGTCTCCTTCACGAAGACCTCGTAGGAACGGCTTCCGACGCCGTAACTCTTCGTGGTCGTGAGGAGCGGCGCGATCAGCGGCACCCGCCCGGTCAGCGCCTCGAGCGGTCCGAACTGGTTGGCGGCGTCTTCGGGCGGCGGAGCGAAGTAGATGCCTTTGTTCGCGGCGACGTAGACGGCCGAGTGGCTCGCACTGCCGAAAGGAAACATGAACTTCGTCAGGGCGACCCGCTCGTTCGACCACGATGAGAACGTCCGTCGCAACGGCCCCGTTTCAGGATCGAACGCGAGGGCGCCGCGCTGCATCGTGAAGGCGGTCGCCCCCGCCCGCACGAAGTCGAGCGTCACACCGGCGAGATCCGCGGGGCGGTCGAACGGCGTGTTCGACTCGTCCGCTTCGACGATGTAGATACCGTCGACCTTCCGGACCCCGGCCGGCTCCGCGATGC
>JBAQWH010000351.1:0-5402 GCA_049298815.1 Thermoanaerobaculia bacterium
CGTTCACCTGCTGCTCGGTGAGAAGTCCGCTGTCGGCGCGGCCGGCGATCGAGAGCATGTCGAGCTCGACGCAGCGGGCCCGCTTGAGGTACGGCTCACTGCGGCCGGGGAACATCGTCGAGACGTCGCTCGTCTCGCCGCCGCAGGTCGAGGTGTAGAGCGCGTCGATCGGCTTGCCCTGATGGGTGAGCACGAGCCCGCTCGTCTCGGTCACGGCGCGGGTGCTGAGCTCGTGCTCACCCGAGAATCCGACGTAGGCCTGGCACGCGGGACCCGGGCAGATGTCGTAACCCTCGCGGCTGAACTGCCCGAGGTTGCGCACGGCGTAGGTCCGGGCGGCGACCGCCTGCGCCTTCAGCGCTTCGAGTTCGTCGTAGATGCGCGGCCCCATCTCGGCCGGCACGACGCCGAAGAGATAGTCCTCCATGTTGAGCTCGTTGATGACGTTGAGGAGGCCGCGCTGGTTGACGTGCAGGCGCGAGGCCGTGCGGTACGGCTTCTTGTCGATCGTGACGGTCTGCGCCTCGATCGGGAGGACCAGCACCGACTCGCCGTCGATCGTGTACCGGTCGCCTTCGTCGTCGACGATGGCGATCTTCTTGTCGAACTTCTGGTCGGCGGGCCGGCGGACGACCAGCATGTCCTTGCCGTATCCGCGATCGGTCAGCTGCGCACGGACCGGCGTCGCGTCCTCGGAGGTCGCGAAGTCACCTGCGAGGATGCGGTACGCGCCGCCGCCGGTGTCCCAGATGCTGTCGACCCGCAGGCCGAGGTCGGTGCGGATCTTCTCGGCGAGCCCATCGGCGCTCTTCTGGTCCGAGACGCTGCCGACCTGGATCGCGAAGCGCACGGTCGCATCCGCCAGCGGAGCCGAGGCGGTGAACCCGCGGCGAAGCGTCGAAGCTCCCGCATCGCCGACGAGGTAGTACCCGTCCGTGGTGCGCGGGAAGACCGCGGTCGCCTGGTCGGTGAGGAGACCGACCCGGATCTTCGGCTCGGCAATCGTGCGCGGCATCGACGCGATCGGCGTCATCGCGTTCTGCGACCGGACCGCCGGCGCCTCGGGGGCTGGACGCGGCGGAGGTGTCGAGGGAGCGGCACAACCTGACAACGCTGCGATGAGAAACACGGCGGTCCATGCATGGCGCATCGATGGCTCCTCGGAGGCTCGTGGTCTGCCGTCTCGCGGCGGACCTCCGTGCCCGTCCACTCACAAAAAATGCCCCCGCGGGGTACTCCCGCGGGGGCTTCGAAAAGACAGCGAGTTGAAAGAGCTACGGAAGGACGAGCTGGATCACGACGCGGCGGTTCTGCAGGCGGCCTTCGGCCGTCGTGTTGTTGCCGATCGCGTCCTGGGTTCCACGGCCTTCGACCGTGATCCGCGCAGCGTCGATGCCGTGGCGGCTCACGAGGTAGTCGCGCACCGCTTCGGCACGGCGGCGATCGAGGTCGCGGTTCGCACCGGTGTTCTCGCGATCATCCGTGTAGCCGATCACGAGCGCAGTCGCCGACGGCTCCTGCTTCATGCGGAGTGCAACTTCGTCGAGGATCGCCTTCGCGATGTTGGTGAGGCGGGCCGAGCCCGGCTCGAAATGGATCTCGTCGGTCCGCAGCGTCTGCGGCTGACGCGGCTGGACGACCGGCGGTTCCGGAGCTGGTACCGGAGCGGGTTCCGGAGCGGGCGGCGGAAGCGGAGCCGGCGGCGGAGCCGGGGCAGCCACCGGAGCGGCGAACGCAAACGGCGCGTAAGTCAGACCGATGAGGCCCGACAGACCGCAGTCATCGAGCTCCGTGATGCGGCATTCGTCGTTGTTGTCGAAGAACTTCCCTGCGTTCCAGCGAGCGCCGGCGTTGAGAGCCCAGCCGGTGCGCCCGAACCAGTGCCGGAGACCCGACACGAGGAAGATCGGGGAATCGGGCGCGCGATCGCCGCCGGTGTAGAGGACGGTATTGAGCTCGTTGATCCAGTTCGTGTTGGCCCAGAAGCCGATCGGGATGTTGAGGCCCGCGTCGAGGCGGACTTCGTTCGGGAGCTCGATCTCGCTGAACGGCACACCGGTATCGCCTTCGCGGTCGCCGCGGGCGACATAGGTGAGGGCGACGTTGCCGATGCCGCGCGACCAGTGCGCGCCGAGGCCGAAGTCGGTCCCGCCGCTGGTGAGACCCTGGTCGTCATCGCCGGTCGGGAGATCGACGAAGGCCGACAGCGCGAAGCGTGTCGGGCTGTCGATCGGGGTCAGGCCGAGCTTGGTGGCGAGGCGGGCGTTGCCCATCCCGCTGTCGGTGAACTCCCCGCGGTAGAGATAGCCGTTGATGAATCCGGCGCGGTCGCCACCGTTCGACACCAGGCGGTCGTACGGAAGCATCGCCGAGACTTCCCAGCGGTCGGTGAGGCCGACGCCGACCGAGGCGGTCAGACGGTACAGGTCGTACGACAGATCCTGATATTCGCGAGCCGAGAGAGGAGCGAACTCCCTGGCATCGCCTGCGGTGAGGTCATAGTCGTTGTAATAGACGCCAAACGACCACTGACCCTGACGAAGGGTGTCTGCAGTGACGGTTTCGAACAGCCCGGTCTGCCCCTTCGAGGTCGGAGCAAAGATGCGGAGCTGCTCATCCCTGGTGAGATCTGTGGTCGCTTCCTGAGCGACCGCACTCCCGACCATCAGGAAGCACAGCAGGGAAACGAGAACCAGATGCCTAAAGCGGAACAAGTGACACCTCCTAAACTGCTTTCGCACGATCAATTACACAGCGGTACACTGATCGCGCAGCCTACAAAACGTGTGCCAGAGATCCGTAGGGTCTTTTTCGTAAAGAACTCAACTACTTGACTTTACCATAGGTTGAGTGTCGTGATGGCACCCTCGACACGCTCGAAAGGACAGCCCGTTCGGCCATGAGCAAGCGTTTTCTCAAGTTATTCGCGGCAATTCTTGCGCTCAGCACGAGCGCTTTTGCGCAGCAGAGCCCCACTCCGCCGGTGCTGTCCGACGCTGCGGGCGCTGCGCTCGAGCGGCGCGACTCGCTCCCGACGGCCAACATCTATCTCCCCGACGGAGAGATGAGCATCCGGCTGCGGAAGCTGATCCGCAACGTCCTCTTCGAGTCGCAGATCGACTACGAGTTCGTCAACGGCGACATCTCCACCTTCCTCCGCTACAAGTACTACGCGCGCAATTACACGTATAGACTCGGCGTCTTCGACTCGATCGAGTTCCCCGACCTGGGACAGACGGACCGCAAGGAGTTCGAGCGCGTCCGCGGCGGCCTCCTGCTGGTCGGCATCCCGAAGGACTACAACAACCGCTACTTCGTCCTTCTCCAGAACGACCGGCTCACGCTCGGCGACACGGACGATCCCGACAACCGCAAGAACAACATCTACACAAAGGTCGGCTATCAGTACGGCACCGAGTTCGACGAGCGGATGAACTCGATCGTCGGCGAGATGCGCGGACGCATCAGTCCGATGCTCACGGCCTTCCGCGACATCGGCCCTCAAAGGACCGGCCTCGCGGCGGCGCTCACCAAGGCGGGCAAGGTCGCGACCGGCGACTACAACTACACGAAGTTCGAGGGCGAGGGGCTGCGGCGCTTCGACGTGACGCAGACGACGTTCGTCTTCTCGAGACTCCACGTCGGCGCATTTCTCCAGCGCGACGAGGGGATCGAGCGCGAGCCGCGCGATCGCGACGGCGACGGTACGATCGACCCGACACCGGAGTGGGAGACCTACAGCGTCCCGCGCTACGAGCTGTTCCGGCTCGGCGGCCGCGAAGCGCTCAAGTCGATCAAGGGACGCGACTCAGCGATGGGCACCCACGAGGTGCATCTCACCAACGAGCTGTTCGTCCCGATCTTCCGCAACCGCGACTACAAGACCGGCGCGATCTACTGGAACACGCTCTACGCGGTCGGCTACGCGGGCGTCGGCGCGATCGGTTTCGAGTTCAGCGACATGGCCGACTCCGACCAGCTCGCCTACGACGCAGGCCTCGGCTTCGAGACGGCGATGACCGTCCGCGACTTCGACGTCTACCTGAGCGTGATGATCGCGCACTCGCTCGAAGCGCCGGACGACTCGGGTGGCACCCGCGCCCTGTTCTCGGTGCGGACCGTCCGATAGCTGCGGACGGCGCAAAAAAAATGGGGCGAGCTACGCGCTCGCCCCGACCGTGTACGACAGTGTAGGAGTGTGTCCGTCAGAAGCGCTGCAGTTCGGAACGGACGGAACGGACACCGTCGATTCCGCGGAGAAGCTGAATTGCGACGTCCTTCTGGAGCTCGTGGCGGACGCGACCTTCAACCATCACGACCCCCTGATTCGACGACACGTTGAACTGGCAGCCATCGAGAGCGCGGTTGATCGTCAGCTCCCGCTCGGCGCGCCGCTGGATCAGTGCATCATCAGCGATCTTCGCGATCTGCACGAGGTTGGCGACGCGGCCATAACCGAGCGAGTGCGCGACCTGGCCGGCGTGCTCCGCAGCCGCGCGGTCGGTCGTTCGTCCCCGGATGATCACGATGCCGCCGACCTCGAACACCTGAAGCCGGTCGACCGCGACACCGTTCTCCTGGAATCGCGCCGTGAGGTCGATCGCGGGAGGGGTTTTCACCACCGCGGCGCCGAGGGTCGATGCCAGGAGCAGGATCGCGAGAGTGCCGGCAGTCAGGAGGATCGGTCGGGTCATGTTATTTGCTTCTCCTGCCCCTTCGTAAAAGCATTGCGCATGCCAGAATTGCTCAGCAATACATATCAAAGATTTACGATTCGAGGCGGGCAAAATTTTCGGACTGAAACGACCGCCCGGCCTCGACCACCGCCGGCTCCGACTCTTCGAACGTACCGTTCTCCACGTGGTGGCCGTAGACCCGCCACAGGAGGGCCAGGGCGAGCGCGAGGATCGCGACGAGGGCAACGAGTGCTGCGAGCCGGCGAGCCATTGAGGAACCTCCCACGCGCGCCCTGAAACCGCGACGCCACAGGCGGTGGAGCAACCGCTGTGCCGCAGACCCCCACGCTACAATTGAGAGGAATGCCCCCCATCCGCGTCCTCCCGTCCGACCTGATCAACCAGATCGCTGCCGGCGAGGTCGTCGAGCGTCCCGCATCCGTCGTCAAGGAGCTCGTCGAAAACGCGATCGACGCCGGTGCGACGACCATCGACGTCCTCCTCGAGCACGGTGGCCGGAAGCTCATCGAGGTGCGCGACGACGGGTGCGGGATGTCGGCGGACGACGCGCGGCTCGCGCTCGAGCGCCACGCAACTTCGAAGATCCGCGAGTTCGACGACCTGACGCGCGTCCGCACCCTCGGCTTCCGAGGCGAGGCGCTGCCGTCGATCGCCAGCGTGTCGCGCTTCACCCTCGTCACCTCCGACAACGACCGCGGCGAGGCC
>JBAQWH010000352.1:0-2453 GCA_049298815.1 Thermoanaerobaculia bacterium
GGCGGGGGCGGGGGCAGCAATGGCGGCGGCGGAGAATCCGGCGGCGGCGAGTAGTACCTACCCCTGCTCTGAAGACGGCATTGCCGTCGGGTGTGATCCTGAGCAGGCGATGCGGAGAGGCTCCCCCTCGGGTGTCATCCTGAACCGCCGATGCCCCGGAGGGGCTGAGGACGGTGAAGGATCCCGAGGTTCTATACCAGGGCGGAGGGGCCACAGGTCGCACCCGTTTTCCCCTTTAGCCCGCCCTCCCAGATGCAGGGGGTCCTTCGCCGCGCTTCGCTCCTTCGTCGCTCCGCCGGCTCAGGATGACAGTGTGAGGCGCGCTTCGCCTCCGGCCCGTCAGCGGACCACGACGCCGTCGAGCCGCTCGAACTTGAGCACGTCCCCCGCCTTCAGGCCGTGTTCGCGCGCGACTCCGGCGGCGACCTCGAGGACGTAGAGCGACTCCCCGCCCGGCGGATAGCTCGCACATGGCTCGGCTTTGCAGGGAGGGACGTCGTGCGTCACGCTGACGATCCGCTTCTGGCCGTCGATCCAGATCATGTCGAGCGGGATGAGGGTGTTCTTCATCCAGAACGGGTAGATGCCCGGCGAAGGGAAGAAGAAGATCATCCCGGTCCCCTGCCTGAGCCGGTCGCGGAACATGAGACCCTGCGCCCGGGTCGTATCGTCGGAGGCGACCTCCACCTCCACTGCGAAGCCGTCCGGAAAAATCACCCGCGCCTGCTGTTCGGCCATCACGGGCGCGGCGGGCACGGCGGGGGGATTCGCGCAACCAGCGAGCATCAGGACCACGAGCAGACCGACCTTCATTCTCCCTCCACGCCGACCGCGTCCTCGCCCTTGCTGTCGCGTCCGATCAGCTCGTACTTCTTCGCGTAGTAGCGGAACGACCTGAACGACATCCTCAACAGTTCGGCGGCCTGAGTCTGGACCCCACCCGTGCGCTCGAGCGCCTGAAGCATGAAGATCTTTCCGATGCTCTCGAGGTGGTCCTGAAGCGAGAGGCCTTCCGCCGGCAACTCGAAGGTCGACTGCGGTGCGCGACCGCCGAGCAGGACGACCTCCGGTAGGGACTTGGTCGTCAGAACCTCGGAGGCCTCGAGCGCGATCATCCGTTCGACGACGTTCTCGAGCTCGCGCACGTTGCCCGGCCAGGAGTACTTCTCGATCGCGCGCATGGCATCGGCCGAGATCCGCTTGCGCGGGACGTCCATCTTCCCGCAGAACTTTTCGATGAAGTGGTCGACGAGCAGCGGGATGTCCTCCGCGCGGTGGCGCAGCGGGGGAAGCGTGATCGGGATGACGTTGATCCGGTAGAAGAGGTCTTCGCGGAACGAGCCCTCCCGGATCGACTCCGCGAGGTCGCGGTTCGTCGCGGCGATGACGCGCACGTCGACTGCGCTCTCGACGTTCGAGCCGACGCGGCGCACGACACGGTCCTGCAGGACGCGGAGAAGCTTGATCTGAACCGCCGTCGACGTCTCTCCGATCTCGTCGAGGAAGATCGTTCCGCGGTCGGCCTCGTGAAAGAGCCCCTTTTTCTCGCGGATCGCGCCGGTGAACGCGCCGCGCTCATGACCGAAGAGCTCGGACTCGAGGAGGGTCTCGGGAAGGGCGCCGCAGTTGATCGAGACGAACTTGCCGCGGCGTGCGGAGTTGTAGTGAATCGCGCGTGCGATGAGCTCCTTGCCGGTGCCGGACTCGCCAGCGATCACCACGGTCGACATCGTCTTCGCGATCCGCTGGACGATCGAGAAGATCTCCTGCATCTTCGCGCTCTTGCCGATGATGTTCGCGAAGGTGAAGCGCTCCTCGAGCGCACTTCTGAGGTGGATGTTCTCGTCTTCGAGCGCCTTCCGCTCGGTCGCCTTGCGGACGATGATCTTCAGCTCTTCGAGATCGAAAGGCTTGGCGATGTAGTCGATCGCGCCGGCCTTGAGGGCGTCCACCGCCGAGCGCGTCGAGGTGTGGGCCGTGATCATGATGAAGGCGATCGACGGGCTGTGCGCCTTCGCCTCACGGATCAGATCGATCCCCGAGCCGTCGGGCAGCATGAGGTCGCAGAGGACGACATCCGGCTCGTCGCGCGCGATCGCCGCGTGGGCATCCGCCACGGAGCCGGCGGTGTCGACGGTCCACCCCTCCTCTTCGAACACGATCGAAAGGAAGTCGCGCAGCGAGTCTTCGTCGTCGACGATGAGGAGGTTCACGGAGGACGATTATATGGATGGAGTGGGGAGCTGCGCCGAAGAGTGAAGAGTGAAGAGTGAAAAGTGAAAAAGGGGCTTCGGCGTTTCACGTCTGTTCCTTGCGTGCCGGAAAAGAGGCGAGCTCGACCAGGTCGTCCAGTCGCACCTCGCCGGCGTGGATCCGGTCCGCGATCATCCGCTCGAGTCCGGCGCGATGACGCCGCGCCAGAGCCGCAGGCAACTCGGCGCCGCGGAGCGCGC
>JBAQWH010000353.1:0-1629 GCA_049298815.1 Thermoanaerobaculia bacterium
GATCACGGCCGCCGCGAGCGGCTTGTACATGCGCCCTTCGATGCCGGTCATGGCGAAGAGCGGGGTAAAGACCGCGATGACGATGAGGGTCGCGTAGGTGATGGGACGACCGACCTCCACCGCGGCCGCGAGCGCGGTCTTCATCCGGTCGCGGCCGCGGTGCTGCGTCAGACGATGCACCACGTTCTCGGTGACGATGATCGCGGCGTCCACGAGCAGCCCGACGGCGATCGCGAGACCGCCGAGGGTCATCGTATTGAGACCGACGTTCGCCTCGCGCAGCAGGATTCCGGCGAGCCCGAGGGAAAGAGGGATGGTGAACGTGACGACCATCGCCGCGCGCATGTCCCCGAGAAGCGCAAACAGGACGAGCACGACGAAGAGCGCGCCGAGAAGAACGGCGCGGCCGACACCCGAGAGCGACGACTGCACCAGCTCCGATTGATCGTAGACGATGCGGAGCTGCACGCCTTTCGGAAGGCTCTTCTCCAGCTCCATGAATGCCTGGCGCACGCCGTTCGAGACTTTCACGGTGTCCGCGTCGAACTGCTTCGAGATGCGGCAGCTCACGACCTCACCCTTCAGCCGGTGCGCGATCCCGCGACGGACCGCCGGCGCCTCGCGCACGTCCGCGACATCGCCGATCAGCACCGGAGTCGTCGCGCGTACCGCAACGACGGTCGAGCGGAGGTCCTCGACCGACCGCACCATCCCGACCGCGCGCACGTTCCACTCCATCGGCCCCTGTACGACGAAGCCGCCTGACGCGTTCTCGTTCGCACTCTCGACCGCGTGCATCACCTCGTCGAGCGTGACGCCACGCGCGGACATGCGGTTCGGATCGAGCTGCACCTGAAACTGACGCAGGTATCCGCCGAGCCGTTCGACGGCGGCGACGCCCGGCACTGCGAGCAGCCGATTCTTCACCTCGAACTCGGCGAGATCGCGGAGGCTCATCACGTCCATGACGCCCGGTTCCGCCTCGAGCGTGAACTCGAAGATCTCGTTGAGACGCCCGGTGAGGCTCGACACCAGCGGCGTGTCGGTGCCGGGCGGAAGCTCCGTCGCCGCCTGCGCGACGCGCTCGGCGACGAGCTGCCGCGAACGGTAGTACTCGGCGTCCGGCTCGAACTCGATCGTCGTGCTTGCGACACCGAGCTGCGAGCTGGATCGCACGCGCCGCACCCCGGGCAATCCGTTCAGCGCGACCTCCATCGGAATCGCGATCGCCGTCTCCAGCTCCTCGGCGCCCATCGATGGGTTCTGCACGATGACGTTGAACACCGGAGCGGAGAGATCCGGGAACACGTCCCGCCGCAGATCCTTCAGCCATACGGCGCCGAGCACGGAGCCGGCGACGACGAGGAGCAGCGCGACCACCGGTTTCGCGAACGAGCGAGTGATGATCGCCTCGATCATGAACCGCCTCCGGCAGTGACCGTGCGTCGGGCGTGAGGCGTGGAGGAGCGGCGTGCGGCCTGCGCCGCCGGGCAGCGCACCGGCTCAGTGGTCATGGTGGTCGCCTCCGCCTTCGCCCTTCTCGGCTTCCGCCTTCAGCAGAAACGCGCCATCGACGACGACCGTATCTCCCGGCTGCAGTCCGGCCAGCACCTCGACTTCGCCCTGCAG
>JBAQWH010000354.1:0-3825 GCA_049298815.1 Thermoanaerobaculia bacterium
GGCGGGTCACGCCGAAGCTGCTGGCGACCCTGCCGACTTCGTCGTCGGAAAAGACGCGCGGCTCGACGTCGAACCGCCCTTCCGACAGCGACTGCGCCAGCGCCATCAGCTCCCGCATCGGCCCCGAGAGATCGCGCGCGAGGAACCAGGTCGCGGCGGCGAAGATCAGCGCCGTCAGACCCGCGATCGCGAAGCCGAACCTCGTCGCATCCTGCGCGGCCTCGGCACCCGCCACCCGCGCGATCCGCGAGGAGAGCACCAGGACGAGCGCTCCCGTCGCGACCACGAAGAAACCGATGAAGACGAGCGCGATCTTCAGGCCGAACGAAAAGACGGTCCCGCGATATGACAGCGGCACCTCGGAAGCATGCTCGACGACGAGATTCTTTCCGTACCAGTAAGCCCACGCCATCGCCGGAGCGGCCATCATCAACGCCGCTTCGACGAAGTACTGAAAACCGAGAAAGGTAGGAAGCACGATCGCGCTCGAAACGAGCGCCACCACGACGCCGAGGCCGAGCCATACGGACGCCGCCGCCAGAACCGTCGTCTGAATGCATGCAGAGGCCGACTCGCCAGCGTCCCGTTTGGCTTCGACGTCCTGGTCGAATTCCTCCGCCACCCCCATGATCTTGAGGGCAGCGATCGCGATCCCGATCACGTAGGCGATCAGTGCGCCCGCGAGAACGCGCGTGAACGCAGACGCAGCGAGCCCCGTCACGTGCTGCGTGAAAATCGCCGCAAGGGGGAACGCTGTAAAGAGTGGTGGCGCAAGGATCGCCAGCGCGTACCGACGCGGGAAGGACATCTGTAATCGCCTCCGGGGTGTGACCGATCCTAAAACTAGCACGACCGACTAGGCGTCAGACTCAGATTTTTCCTTCTTCCGGTCTCTGTACTGATGGACGGCCCACACCGCAAGCGCTCCCACGACGATCACGAGGAGGCCGTACTTCTCGACATGAGCCACCTGTCCAAGGACACTTTCGACCGCCCGCCCGAAGTAATAACCGAGCGACGTGATGATTGCAGCCCACACCGCGCAACTGATCGCTTCGTAGACCAGGAACTTCACGATGGAGATGCGCGACATGCCGATGATGACCGCGCAGGTGATGCGAAGACCGTACAGCCACTGCGTGATGATGATCGCGGAGGCACCGTAGCGCTCGAACATCCGGATGCTCGCGCCGAGGTGCCGCTTCATCTTCGGGTAACGGTCGAGAAGGCGGACTCCGTGACGCCGGCCGAGCCAGAACCAGAAGAGATGGCCGGCATAGGCGCCGGCGAACGCCACGATCCCGACCGTGGTCACGTCGAGGTATCCGCGTTCGGCAAAGAACCCTGCGGCCACCAGGATCGCCTCTCCCTCGAGGAACGTCCCGAAGAAAACGGCCAGGTAGCCGAACTTGGCGAGCAGGACCTCAGGTGACATCAGTAGCCCAATCCTGCAAGATTCGCGACGGTGTGCGGAATGCCGCGCGACCCGCGGCCCTTACGATCGGAAGAACGATGAAAAAGCTGCTGCCGTTTGCCCTGATTGCCCTCGGCGCCTTCGCTGCCTCCGGCGAGACTCCGCAGACTACGTCCAGTAATGGAACGAAGGTCGTGAAGGAGGATTCGCCGCTGGTCCGAGCCGCCCGCGAGTCCGCCAGGAAACGCAAGACCGCGACGAACGTCATCACCAACCAGACGCTCAAGCAGCGGGGCAGTAAGGCGCACATCACGACCACGAAGAGCCAGCCGCCGGTACCCGTCATCCCGCAGACGGGCGTCGAGCAGAAACCGAAGGTGATCGTGGTTCCGTCGAGCGAGCCGGCTCAAGCGTCTCCGAAACAGACGCTGGCAAACGCGGTGGACGACGCCGAGGATCCGTACAGCGACATGGATCCCGCCCAGGCGGAACGGCTCGCGGATCAGGCCGCGAAGGTCGCGGCGGAGAAGCAGGCGGAGCCGGAGAAGAAGCCGCCACAACGGTAGGCGGCGCGTGGAGGGAGCGGCCGCGTCCTGCGGCACGAGCCCCCTCCACGAGGCTGTCAGCTGTGCCGCGGGGTTCTGCGCAGCGCGCGAACGCCCGCGATGAGGCCGAGAACGACGCCGAGACGGCCGAGTCCAACCGCCCGCGCCATCGAGCGGGTCGAGGTCTGCGCGAGCCGGAACATGAAGATCTGCTTGATGAAGTTCCACATAGTGAGTGTGCCTCCGTTCGACTGCAAATAAGTGCAATCCAGAAGCCACATTCACCACCTTAACACGCAGAGATGCAGCAGCTTACGGCGCATCCGGCGACGCGATGTCCGTTCACGAAGATCGTGGTCATGAGTCCGTTGATCATTACTTTTTGGAACCTCAGGCGTGCTCGGCCTTGAGTGCCCGCGTCATGAGTCGCTGGATCGCTTCCCGCGGTGACTCGCCGCCGTATAGCACGCGAACCATCTCCTGAGAAATCGGCATCTCGATTTGGTGTTTCCTCGCGAGCTCGTCGACCGATTTCGAGGTCTTCACCCCTTCGGCGACAAAGCGAGCCTCGTCGAGGATCTCGCTCAACTGCTGACCCTGTCCGAGTTGAACGCCGACGGAGCGGTTGCGCGACAGCGATCCGGTGCAGGTGAGCACGAGGTCGCCCATCCCGGCCAGGCCGGCGAAGGTCTCGAGCCGGCCGCCGAGGGCGATGCCGAGCCGCGTGATCTCCGCAAGGCCACGCGTCACGAGCGCAGCGTTCGTGTTGTAACCGAGCCCGAGCCCCTGCAGCACCCCGGCGGCGATCGCGATCACGTTCTTCAGGGCCCCGGCGAGCTCGAGCCCGACGACATCCTTGCCGTGGTAGAGGCGGAACGTCGGACAGGAGAGGGCGGCTTGAGCCTCGCGCGCGAACTCGCCGTCGTCCGAGGCGATGACGGCCGCGGTCGGCTCTCCCTTGGCGACCTCGTGAGCGAACGTCGGACCCGACATTGCCGCAAACGCGCGCAGCTTGTCGCCCAGGACGGCTGTCGCAATCTCCGACATCCGCTGGAGCGACTCGTTCTCGATCCCTTTGGTACCGGAGATGATCCGAACCGGTCTGTCCAGATGCGACGCAAGTCCCGCGAGAACGCCGCGGTAGAACTGACTCGGCACCAGCATGAAGACGACGTCGGAGAACGCGGCGGCTTCCGCGAGGTCGACCGTGCCCCGGATCCCCGCGTCGAGCGTGAAGCCGGGTAGATACATCTCGTTCGCGTGCGCCGAGTTGACGGCGTCCGCCACTTCGCGCTCGTGCGTCCAGAGGAGCACGTCGTTCCCCGAGCGCGCCGCCGTGATCGCCATGGCCGTACCGAACGCGCCAGCTCCGATGATCGAGATCTTCATCGTTCGTCTTCCTTCTGCCCCAGGCGGTTCTCGGTGCCTCGCGCCAGCCGGGCAATGTTGGCGTTGTGCTTGAGGATCACGGCGATTGCGATCGCGATGCTGATCACGACGCGCCAGAACGGGGCGCCATCGCCCATGTAGCGGAACAGCAGCGGCCCGGATGCCGCAGCCACCATCGAAGCGAGCGAGACGTACCGGCTCGACAGGAGCACGATTGCGAAGATGATCGTGATGCCGGCAAAGACCAGGGGATCGAGCGCGAGGAAGGCGCCGGCACCGGTCGCAACGCCCTTGCCACCGTGGAACCCGAGCCATACCGGGTACATGTGTCCGAGGATGCCGAGGAGCGCCGCGAGCATGACCCACAGCTCGCGCGACTGCCAGATCTCGCGTCCCGCCTCGAAGGGCCAGAGGGGCAGCGCGACCACGAGCTGCGCCAGTGCGACGACGGCATAGCCCTTCGCGAGGTCCAGCAGG
>JBAQWH010000355.1:0-13900 GCA_049298815.1 Thermoanaerobaculia bacterium
GCGCTCGGGCACCGAGGCGGTCCCGTCGCTCGCCGGTCTCGGGGCCGCAGCGCGGCTCGCACGTACCGGCCTGGCGCAGATGCCCCTCGTTGCGGGGCGCAGGGATCGCCTCGAGATGCTGCTCCTCGGGATGGGCACAAAGGTCTCGGTCAATGGCTCGGGCCAACCGCGCCTGCCGAACACGGCGAGTGTCTCGTTTCACGGCCTCGCGGCCGATGCGATCGTCCGCGCGCTCGATTCGCAGGACATCTGCGCCTCGGCAGGTGCTGCCTGCCACTCAGGCAACGTGGAGCCGAGCGGCACCATGCGCGCCATGGGACTGCCGCTCGAAGTCGCGATGGGGGCCGTGAGGTTCTCGCTCTCGCGCACCACGACCGACGCCGAGATCGACACCGTCGCCGAGACGGTCCCGCGCGTGATGGCGAGCGTCCGTCAGAGCACGATCGTGTAGCCGAGCGTCGTCAGGTCGGGCATCCGATCGAGATAGACGTGCCCGTTCGTGTGGTCGATCTCGTGCTGGAGGATGCGCGCGGTGAAATCCTCGGCCTCGAGCTCGAACGCCTCCCCGGTGTGGTCGATCCCGCGCACGCGGATTTTCGCGTAGCGCGGCGTATCGCCACCGAGAAACGGGACGCTGAGGCAGCCTTCCCAGTCGGTGATGCGCTCCGTGCCGACCGGCTCGTAACTCGCGTTGAAGATCGCGCCGACTGGCTGCTGCTTCACCCCGCGGCGCTTCGCCACCCGCTCCTGGACTTCGTAGACGAAGATCCGCAGCGGCAGATGCACCTGCGGGCCCGCGAGACCGACCCCTTCGTAGGCGTGCATCGTCTCGATCATGTCGTCGATGAGCGCGCTGAACTTCCCTGCCTTGATGTCCTTGATCTCGACATCGGAGGCTTTCTCACGAAGGACGGGATGGCCAAGGCGGGAGACTTTGAGAATCGACATGGACGGGAAGGATAGAAGAGTGAAGGGTGAAGAGTGAAGAGCGAAAGACGCCGGAGGGCGGACTTCAGTCCGGCAGCCGGTGTGAACCGTACCTGCTGCGGGCAAGCCACGTGGAAAAGGTGATTGCTGCCCTTCCGATCAGGTGCTGCGCCGGTTCTCTCTGGCCGCGAACGTCCGATCGAGACTCGATGCTCCCTGCTCTGCCAGCGAGTCAATCGTCTCCGGCCCCTCGAAGCCGCAACTTGCTTCCGTGCTAGACTTCAATTCCCCTACAAATTGTGTTCGGCAGTATCAGGCCCTAACGGTGCCTTGCGGTGAATCATACGCATTGCATCGGTCAGGAGAGACTCATGCAGACACTTGCCCTCAGGCACGCGTTGGCAGGAATTGCTTTTCTTTCCGCACTCGGAACCGTCCTCTGGGCGAGTGAACGTTCTCCGGGCCACCTTGTCTCCAACTCGAGCACCGGCTTCACCGGTCGCACAAACCTCAGTGGCGGGGCGGGGTGCGCCTCATGCCACGGATCGTCGGCTGATTCGAGCACCACAGTGACGATCGCGGGGGCGTCTACGCTCTATCCAGGGGAGACGGGAGTGTTTTCTGTAACGACATTCCGTTCCGGATCGCAGGGCGTCAAGGTTGGGATCGACGTGGCCGCCAGCGACCCGAATACTCTGGCAGTGCAAGCCGGGCAGCCGACGATTCTCTCAGGCGGCGAGATCACGCACAACGGGACTCTCCACACGACTAACGGTGGGGCGGCGCAGTATGTCTTCCGGTACACGATGCCAACCACGGCCGCGATCTCGAGTACACACACCATCGCAGCAGTTGCGGCGGTCGGCTTCGTCGGATGGAACCACGCTCCGAACTTCACCGTCACGACGGTTGCTCCCTGGACACCCATCGAAATAGCGGCGGCGGCGATCGGATCGGCTACGGTCAATCTCAACTGGTCAGGATCGACACCGGAGTACAGAGTAATCCGCAAGAACGGCCTCGGCACGACTTTCACCGGACCGGATGACGCGGCATCGACGCTGGTTTTTGAGGGAGCGGGCACAGCGGTCACGGCGACAGGACTGACCGCTTCGACCGCGTATACGTTCGCCGTATACGGGAAATCGCCCGGTGCCGCCGTGTATTCGGAAGGTAATCAGACCGTGTCGTTAACGACGACTGCCGCCGGCGGCACGGGCACCATCTATCACGTGAACGTCGGTACGGGCGTCGACACGAATGACGGTTCGCCCAATGCTCCGTTCAAGACGATAAAGAAAGCGATCACCGTCGCGTTGGCGGGCGATACGGTCAGCGTCGCCGCCGGTACGTACAACACTGCCAGTGGTGAGACTTTCCCGATTCCTGTGACTTCCGGCGTCCGTTTCATCGGTTCAGGTGCTGAAGGGACGATCATCGACGCAAGCGGCGCGAACGCGCGGGTAATGAGTTGCATCAGCGGCAATGCTGACACGCTCGTAAGCGGATTCACGATCATGGGTGGTCTTTCGATCACCGCGACGCCCCCCGACAACTCGAATGGTGGTGGAATCCTTTCGTCAGACGGCGATCTCACCACGATCACCCGAAACGTAATCAGGAACAACGAAGTTCGGGGCTACGCGGGGACAGGCGCATCGATGCCCAGCGGCGGGCAGGCATACGGCGGCGGCGTGTATATCGTGAGCTCGTCACCGACCGTGACGAACAATGTAATTCATAGCAACACCGCCCGAGGGGGCGTCGGCGTGACCAACAACGGCAGCACTACTCCGGGGGGTTCCGGCGGCACAGGCCGGGGCGGCGGCATCTATGTGACCAGTGGCTCGCCGACACTGGTAAACAATACCGTCGCATCCAATTCCGCGATCGGAGGCAATGGGGGCGCATCGCTCGGCCCAGGCGGCTTTGCAGGTGACGGCGACTCCGGTGGTGCCTTCCTCGGAAATCACGTCAACACGATCTTCGCCGGGAACTCGGCGCTGGGCGGTGTGGGGGGTAACGGTGACCCGATAGGAGCAAACGGCAGCGGTTCCGTAGGAGGTTTGAACAACGCCACGGCAACGAACTCCCTCTTCCATGGCAACTCCCCCACATCAGGAGAGACGATCGGATCCAACGCCGTACTGAGCGACCCTCAGTTCGTGAATGCGGCCGCTGGAAATTACCGGGTAGCACCGACGTCGCCAGCGAAAGCAGCGGGGACGAGTGCTGGAGCCCCTTCGATCGATCTCGACGGTGTCACCCGTCCGAATCCGCCAACGATCGGTGCGTTCGAGGCGATAAAGGCCGCGACCACGACTGTCATCTCCTCCAGCCCAAACCCGTCCACTCTGGATTCGTCAGTCACCTTCACGGCTGCCGTCACCTCAGGAGTGGCGGGAACCATCACGGGATCGGTCACGTTCAAGGATGGTGGGGTCACCATCGGCACCGGGAATCTCGTCTCGGGCTCCGCAAGCTTCAGTACGTCTTCGTTGACGCAGGGAGCCCATACGATGACGGCGGTGTACGCCGGAGACTCCGCATTCGATACGAGTACTTCATCCCCTGTTTCCCACACCGTGAATCCGCCTCCCTTCGGGGCGCCGCCGAACTTCGCCGCTACCGCAACCAGCGCTTCAACAGTTCTTGTTTCCTGGACACCTGTAGCGGGTGCTACCGGCTACGAGATTCAAAGAGCATTGACGATGGGCGGAGGCTTCGCCCCCCTGACGACCACCAGCGCGAGCAGTTACAACGATTCCGGTCTCGCCGGAGACACGACATTCCTGTATCGCGTACGTGCGGTCGGCAGCAGCACATCAGCGTTCACCTCCACAGATGCCGCCACGACCTCGGTCTTCGACGACGACCCGCTGGTGGCCGGAACGACTGCCCGCGGGATTCACGTTACGCAACTTCGAATGGCGGTCAACGCGATGCGCGCCGCCGGCGGTCTTGGTGCGCAAAGTTTCACCGACTCGATCACTGCCGGTTCCACCGTGATCAGGGCGGTGCACCTCACACAACTGCGAACCGCGCTCGACGAGGCCCGAATGGCAATCTATGGCTCCACGCTCTCCTACACCGATCCTGAGATCAGTTCGTCAACGGTGCTCAAGGCCGTTCATCTCAATGAGCTCCGTAACGGCGTAAGGTAGCGGAGTCGAACGGAAGGGGACGGTGTGCAGCCTACCGTCGCGAACGGCAGGGCCGCAGCACCCAGGCGGTCCAACGCCGAGACTCTTCACTCAGGGCAATGGGAGTCAGCCCGGACTACTCATGAAGATCGCTCCCGCGGACGCCGATAGTCGCCCGCATGCGGGCGGCCTTTGAATAATCGAGGTCAGGCGGTTGCGACCTTCATCCGCACTGCGATCCACATCGCAATCGCCATGACGATGGCGCCGCCGTAGAACGCTCCGGCCGCCCCTGCGAGGTCATAGAGGCCCCCCGCGATGATCGGACCGACGAAACGCGCGAGCGAGCCGGCCGAGGTCGCGATTCCGAGCATGCTCCCGCGCTCCGATTCCGGAGCGACCTTCGAGACCAGCGACGTCAGCGACGGATAGCAGAGGCCCTGGCCGACCGCGACGAAGAACGCGATGACGTACAGCATCGGCACCGTGAAGACCGCCGGCACCATCGCGAACCCGAGGGTGAAGGCCGCGGCTCCGACGATGATCAGCGCCCGCTCGCCGATCGCACGCGAGAACCGCCCGATCAGCCCACCCTGCAGCACGGCGACGACCACTCCCATGAAGAGGAAGAAGTACGCCATGTCGAGTTGCGTGAACGCGAACCGGTCGCGCGCGTGCAGCGTCACGCTCGTCTCCATCCCCGCAGTGGCGAGCAACGTCAGGAACAGTCCCCCAAGGAGCGCCGACATCGCGCGGCTCGTCAGCATCTCGCGCCAGAGCCGGAGGTCGAACTGCGGCGGCAGACCGCTGCGGGGAACGATCCCCGCGGGCTTCGACTCCGCGAGCACGAAGAGCGCGATCAGGAACGCCGTCAGGGAGAGCCCCGCGGCCACGAGCCCCGGGATCAGGTTGCCCGCGAAGCCGTGCCGGACCCCGACCGTCGACAGGACGCCGCTCAGCGGCGGCCCGAGAATGAACCCCAGCCCGAACGCCGCGCCGATGAGCCCCATCCCCTTCGCCCGCTGCTCGTGCGTCGTGGTGTCGGCGATGTACGCCTGCGCGGTGCCGATGTTCGCGCCGCCGATCCCCGCGATGATGCGTGACGCGAAGAGCAGCGTCAGCGAATGGGCGAACGCGAACAGGAGATACCCGGCGAAGCTCGCCGTGAGGCTGACCAGCAGGACCGGCCGCCGGCCGATCCGGTCCGAGAGCCGCCCCCACACCGGGGCGAAGAAGAACTGCATGATCGAGTAGATCCCGACCACCGCACCGACCTCGAACCCGCTCGCTCCGTACTCGCGCGCGTAGTAGGGCAGGAAGGGGATCACCATCCCGAAGCCGATCAGGTCGACGAAGACGGTGAGGAACAGGACGAAAAGGGAGGACTTCCGCATGGGCGGGGCGCAGTGTAACCGCACCCTGCGAATGCCCGGAATGAGATTTCGCAGTTGCTTCGGAAGTGAAAAGAATGGAGCGACGAACGGCGCAGCAACGCTCCTTTTCGCTCTTTACCCTTTACTCTTCCCCCTTCCCATGTCCCGCCTCGTCCTCTTCGACATCGACGGCACTCTCGTCACCGACCGCGGCGCGTCACGCGACGCCTTCGCCGACGCCCTGAGCGAGGTCTACGGTTACCGCGGCGACCTCAGCGGCTACGACTTCTCCGGCCGAACCGATCCTCAGATCTCCCACATGGTTCTCGGCGATGCGGGATTCAGCGCGGAGACCATCGACGCCCGGATCCGGGATCTCTGGGAGATCTACACGGCCGGGCTCGAGCGAAACGCCGCGGCGCCCGGCCTCGTGCGCGGCCTGCCGGGGATGCGCCCCTTGCTCGACGCACTGTCGGCGATCCAGGGCGCCGTCCTGGCGCTGCTGACGGGCAACATCGAGCGCGGCGCCCGACTGAAACTCGCTCCGCCCGGATTCAATCCGTACTTCACGTTCGGCGCGTTCGGTAGCGACTCGGCCGACCGGAACCAGCTGCCGCCGATCGCTGTGAAACGGGCGGGCGAGGCGACCGGACGGACCTTCAGCGGATCCGACGTGGTGATCATCGGCGACTCGATCTACGACGTCCGGTGCGGCGTGCCGTACGACGCCACCACGATTGCGGTCGCATCCGGGAGGACTCCGGCAGCCCTGCTGCGGGCCGAGAATCCGACCCACTTCTTCGAGAGCGCCGAGGATACGGAAGCGATGCTGCGGGCGATCCTGGGATAGGCAGGAAGTGAGAAGTGTGAAGTGTGTAAGCCCACCCGCCCTTTCACACTTCTCACTTCACACTTCACACTTCTTCATCAGTCCCTCGGCACCGAAACCTTCCCGGCAACCCGGGTGTGATGTACGGACCCGCTTCCCTTCTGGTGGACCAGGAAGTCGCCGCCGATGTCGGCGACGTCGATCGAGCCGGAGCCGTCGTCTTCGACGATGACCCCCTGCTTCACGTGGGCGGCGCTGATCGAGCCGGAGCTGTCGTCGATCACGAGGCGGCCACCGATCCGTGCGACGTCGATGCCGCCCGACCCGTCCTCGATCGTAACGTTGCCGGTTGCATTGCGGAGGGTGATCTCGCCGGACCCGTCCTCGATCGTGACGTTGCCGCCGATACCGTCGATGTCGATTTCGCCGGAGCCGTCGCTGATCTGCAGAGCGCCCCGCACCCCGCGGATCTCCATGCTGCCCGATCCGTCCTCGACGACGGCCGACACGACGTTCGCGACCTTCAGGCTGCCGCTGCCGTCGTGAATCTCGACCGGGATGTTGGCCGGCAGGAGGACTGTGAAGTCGAGCCGGGCCTCGTAGAAGCCGAAGATGATCGTTTTCTCGGGGATGTGTGCGTCGACGTGAAGCGTGTTGCCCGAACGCCGTAAAGTCAGGGTCATGTCGTCGAGGAGGTCGCGGTCGCTCGTGCAGGCACGGCCGACGGCAGCCACATCCACGGCCCCGTCACGCCCTTCGACACGGAGCGAGCCGGCCTCGCCATGAATGACGATTTTGGAGATTCCGGTGGCGGGGGTGGCGACCTTCCGGTCGGCTGCGTGCTTACAGTCGTCGCCGAGCGGCGGAGCGGCAACGGCGGCGGTGGCGGTCAGGAAAACAAAGGTGCCGAGAACTGATGAGATCCGCATCGGTTCCTCCTGGATGCCGGTACGGACGCTGGAGCGCAAGGTTTCCGACTTTGGTCGTCACCGCACGGCAGTGCGCATCATCACATCGCGCCGGTCGTCCTCCGGCGACACTCACATCCGGAGGCTAAAACCGAATGAAAAAGACTGCAATCCTCGTCGCCCTTGCGATGCTTCTCGTGCCGATGGCTTCGTTCGCCAACGACGGCGCGGCGATCTTCAAGGGCAAGTGCCAGATGTGCCACGGAGCCGACGGTGCGAAGAACGCCAAGGTCGACCTGAGCAGCGCCAAGGTCCAGGGCAAGAGCGACGCCGACCTGGTGACGTTCCTGACCACCAACGCCGCGCACAAGACCAAGGTGGCCGACAAGCCTGCTGCAGAAGCCGTCGTCAAGCACCTCCGCACGCTGAAAAAGTAAGCGATAGCGACACGTTGTTGCAGAGAACGCGGGCCTCGTGCCCGCGTTTTCGTTTTTCCCGACACGGCTCCTCCCGTCCTGTCACACAACCTCGGGACCGTCCCTCACGTTTCCTTTGGTCAACATCTCACTCCGACTGCCTCGACGCTGTCACCACTCCGCCATGGGACGAAGCGTACAAATGCCGCAGAAGGGAGATACAGATGAAAAAGACCACACTCGTTTCCGCCCTCCTCCTCACCCTCGTTGCGATTCCCGCCATGGCGGCCGATGACGGCGCCACCCTCTACAAAGGGAAATGCGTCGCCTGCCACGGCGCCGACGGCAAGAAAAGCCCCAAGGTCGACCTGAGCAGCGCCAAGGTCCAGGGCAAGAGCGACGCCGACCTCGTCGGCTACCTCACCACCCACGCGGTCCACAAGACCAAGGTCGCCGACAAGGCCCAGGCGGAAGCGGCCGTCAAATTCGTCCGCACCCTCAAGAAGTAGGCAGCGCCCGCGCGCGAGGAGCGTCTTCATGAGCAAAGCCATCCTGTACGACGCGACGCAATGCGTCGGCTGTCTCGAATGCGAGTCGGCCTGCGCGAAGCAGAACAACAACCCCTACGACGAGTCGATCGCCAAAGAGCAGAAGACCTCGGAGCACAAGTTCACTTACGTCGCCTCGAAGCCCGACGACAAGTACATGCGGACTCTCTGCATGCACTGCATCGACCCGACGTGCGTCTCCGTCTGCCCGGTGACCGCGCTCGAAAAGACCGCCCTCGGCCCGGTCACCTACGACGCCGGCAAGTGCATGGGCTGCCGCTACTGCATGCTGGCCTGCCCGTTCAACGTCCCGAAGTACGAGTGGTCCAAGAAGATCCCGATCATCAAGAAGTGCACGATGTGCTACGACCGCGTGGCGGCGGGTGGAACCACGGCCTGCACCGAGGCGTGCCCCACCGGCGCAACGATGTTCGGCGAGCGCGACGCGCTCCTCGCGGAAGCGCGCAAGCGAATGGCCGAGAACCCCGGGACCTACGTCAACCACATCTATGGTGAGAAGGAAGTCGGCGGGACCGGAGTGCTCATCCTGTCGTCGATCCCGGTCGGCACGTTCGGCTACCCGACGCATTACGGGCCCGAGGCGCTGCCTCCGCTCACCGGCCGCGTGCTCGCGCACATCCCCGACGTCGTCACGGTCGGCTGCGCGGTCCTCGGCGGCATCTACTGGATCACGCATCGCCGCGACGTCGTCGCTGCTGCAGAGAAGGACAAGGAGTAACCGATGGCATTCAAGATGCCGAAAGTCACTTTCTGGCGCGTCGTCTTCGTCGTGCTGATGCTCCTCGGTGCCGTCTCCACCTACATCCGCATCTTCCACGGTCTCGGCGGCTCGACGAACCTGTCGGACCAGTTCCCGTGGGGCATCTGGATCGGATTCGACATCCTCTGCGGCGTCATGCTCGCCGCCGGCGGCTTCACCCTGATGGCGGCCACCCACATCTTCAACGTCGAGAAGTACAAGCCGATCGCGCGCCCCGCGCTGCTCACCGCGTTCCTCGGCTACGTCCTCGTCATCGGCGCCCTGATGTTCGACCTCGGCAAGCCGTGGAACGTCTGGCACGTCATGATCATGTGGAACCCGCGCTCGGTCATGTTCGAGGTCGGCTGGTGCGTCATGCTCTACACCACCGTCCTCGCGCTCGAGTTCGCGCCGGTCGTTTTCGAGAAGCTTCGCCTCGAGAAGGCCCAGCGGATCATCCACATGATCTCTGCGCCGCTCGTCATCCTCGGCGTGCTCCTCTCCACCCTCCACCAGTCGTCGCTCGGCAGCGTCTACCTCATCGTCCCCGGCAAGCTGCATCCGCTCTGGTACACGCCGATGCTGCCGGTGTTGTTCTTCCTGTCGGCCATATCGATCGGTCTCGCCATGACGATCTTCGAGTCGACGATGTCGGCCCGCCACCTGGGCCACGCGCTCAAGGCGCCGCTCATCGTCGGCCTCGGCCGGATCATGACCGTGATGCTGATCGTCTACGGTGTGGTCCGGATGCAGGACCTCTTCCACCGCGGGTTCCTCGCACACGCGCTCAAGCCGACCTACGAAGCTTCGATGTTCTGGCTCGAGATCGCGCTGGCGTTCGCGATTCCGCTGGTCATGCTGATGTTCAGGGCGGTCCGTGAGAACCCCATCCGTCTCTACCTGGTCTCGATCCTCGTGATCTGCGGCTTCGTGCTGAACCGCCTCAACGTCGCGGTCACCGGCATGGAGGGCGCCGCCGGCGTCCGCTACATCCCGAAGTGGACCGAGATCTCGATCACGCTCGCCATCGTCGCGTTCGGCATCTTCCTCTTCCGCATGGCGGTCGAGTACCTGCCGATCATGGGGCACGAGGAGGAGCACAAGCCGGCCGGCGAACCGGTCGGTGTTGCTGCCGTGCCGGAGCCTGCGAGGTAAAGCAATGACTGCCGCCGAGCGGAGAGTACGCGCGGCGGCAGCGCTTCGCCGCCTCAGCAGGAGCGTCGCGCTCAAGCTGTTCGCCGTCGTATTTGCCGTTCTCTTTCTGACGCTTGGTCTCCTCGGCTACATGAACGTGCGCCTTCACCGGCAGCACCTCGAGGAGACCAGGCTTCAGTCGGCGAAGCAGATGAGCGAGCTCGTTCGCAGCAGTACGTCGTACTACATGCTGCGCAACGACCGCGAAGCGCTTCGCCACATCGTCGCGACGATCGCGGGCGCGCCGACGGTCACCCGCCTGCGGATCCTAAATTCACAGGGCCACGTCGGATTCTCGACCGACGCCACGGAGGTCGGCAGCACCGTCGACCTCGGCGGCGTGCCGGCGGCCCCGGTCTCGAAGACGTTCTTCGTCGCCGGAGCCCGCCACATCCGCACCCTCACCCCGATCGCCAACGAGCCGTCTTGCTCCACTGGCGCATGTCACGCGCACCCGGCGTCGGAGCGATTCCTCGGCCTGCTGCAGCTCGACCACTCGCTTGCCAAGGCGGACGCCGACATCCGCGACGTCTCGTGGCAGTTCATCATCTACTCCGCACTCGGCATCTTCATCACGCTCGTCGCCGTCGGCCTGATGGTGTTGTTCTTCGTCCATCAGCCGGTCCGGAAGCTCCGCTCGGGCACCGAGCGGCTGCGCCGGGGGGAGCTCGGCGTCCAGATCCCGATCCGCTCGGACGACGAGCTCGGCGAGCTCGCCGCCTCGTTCAACGCGATGAGCAAGGAGGTCCACGAGGCCCGCGAAGAATCCGAGGCGTGGGCGCGGACCCTCGAGGAGCGAGTCCAGAGCAAGTCGGACGAGCTCCAACGCGCCCACATGCAGATGCTCCAGGCCGAGAAGCTCACCTCCCTCGGCAAGCTCGCCGCGGTCGTCGCACACGAGATCAACAACCCGCTGTCGGGGATCCTCACCTACGCGAAACTGCTGCGAAAGTGGATCGACCGGGGCGATGACCTGGTCGAACGGAAGGGCGAGATGCGCGAGTCGCTCCTGCTCATCGAGGGCGAGAGCCGCCGCTGCGGCGACATCGTCCGCAACCTTCTGACCTTCGCGCGCGTCCACCCGCTCAACATCAGCGACGTCGACGTCAACCGCCTCGTGAACCTCTGCATCAAGCTCGTCGACCACAAGCTCGAGCTCGGCGAGATCGAGACGAAGCTCGAGCTCGACCCCGCGCTGCCGATGTTCCGCGGCGACTCCGGCGCCATCGAGCAGCTGCTCCTCGCACTCATCATGAACGCCATCGAGGCGATGCCGCATGAGGGAATCCTCCGCGTCGCGACCTCCGCCACGACCGAAGAGCTCGTGATCGTCATCGAAGACAACGGGACCGGGATCGCCCCGGAGGTGCTGACGCGCCTGTTCGAACCGTTCGTCTCGACCAAGGAAGACAAGGGCGTCGGACTCGGCCTCGCCGTCAGCCGCTCGATCGTCGACCGTCACAACGGGCGGATCGATGTCCGCTCCCAGCTCGGCCATGGCACCGCGTTCACGATCACACTGCCAATCACGGCGCCTGCGAATGCGCCCAATCGCGAGCCGGAGCTCGCGACGTTTCCCGGGAGGTGAAGATGGAAGTCCGAGGCCGAATCCTCATCGTCGACGACGAGCCGAGCGTGCGCGATTCACTGCGCCGCTGGTTCCGCGACGACGGCTACGAAGTCGAGGTCGCGGAAGGGGCCAATGACGCCCTCACGCGGCTCACCGAGCGGAAGTGGGATCTCGCCCTGGTCGACATCCGCATGCGCGGCACCGACGGCATCGAGCTGCAGCGGCGGCTCATGGAAGTCGATCCCTCGCTGATCGTCATCATCATGACCGGCTACGCCTCCGTCGACACGGCCGTCATGGCCCTCAAGCAGGGCGCCTACGACTACATCACCAAGCCTCTCGACCCGGACGACGTCGCCCACCTCGTGCAGAACGCCCTCTCCCACCGCCGCTCGACCGAAGAGGCCGCGCGGATGAAGGACATCATCGAGCAGCAGGTCGCCGTCCACCCGACCAACATCATCGGCCAGAGCGTCGCCATGCAGAAGGTGTTCAACGCGATCGAGACGGTCGCAGGCACCGACGCGACCGTGTTGATCACCGGCGAGAGCGGCACCGGCAAAGAGCTCGTCGCACGCGCGATCCACGCCGGCAGCCCACGCCGCTATCACCCTCTCGTCGCGATTCACTGCGGCGCCCTCACCGAGACCCTGCTCGAGAGCGAGCTGTTCGGGCACGAGAAAGGGGCCTTCACCGGCGCTCAGTACAGGAAGAAAGGGAAGTTCGAGATCGCCGAGGGCGGAACCGCGTTCCTCGACGAGATCGGCGACATCAGCCTCAAGACCCAGACCGACCTCCTCCGCGTGCTCCAGGAGAGGGAGATCGTCCGGGTCGGCGGCCACGCCCCGATCAAGGTCGACTTCCGTGTCGTCGCTGCGACGAACAAGGACCTCGAGGAGCTGATCCACGAAGGGAAGTTCCGCCCCGACCTCTTCTATCGTCTCAACGTCTTCCGCATCGAGCTGCCGCCGCTCCGTTCGCGTCGCGACGACATCCCGCTGCTCGCCGATCATTTCCTGCGCAAGTACGCCCTCCAGATGAACAAGAAGATCACCCGGATAGCACCGCCGGCGATGAACCTGATCCAGCAGTACGACTGGCCGGGAAACGTGCGGGAGCTGGAGAATGCGGTCGAGCGCGCGATGGTCGTGGCCCGCGAGCCGGAGCTCCTCGAGGAGGACTTCTCCATCAGGACCTCGGCCTCCGGCACCTCGCCCGGCAAGACGCTTGAAGAGATCGAGAAGGGCTACATCCTGCGGGTTCTCGAGGACTGCTCATTCAACCAGACCCGTGCGGCCGAGGTACTCGACATCGACCGTGTGACCCTGCACAACAAGCTCAAGAAATACGGGTGGACGAAGCCGCTGACCAACTCGCGATGAGACCGATCCGCATCGTTCCGCTGGCGGGCGCCCAGCCGCGCCTCGTGAGCTCGGTCTCCCGTGCGCTCGCCCGCGAGTTCAGGACGAAGGCGACGGCTGCCGACCCCCACGTCGACGTCGCCTTCGCGTACCACCCGGAGCGGAACCAGTACCACTCGACCATGATCGTCGAGCACCTCGCCAGGGTCGCGCGCACCAAAGGCTCGGAAATCACCATTGGCGTCGCCGACGTCGATCTGTTCATCCCGATCCTCACCTTCGTCTTCGGCGAGGCTGAGCTCGGCGGCAACATCGCCGTCGTCTCGTACCACCGGCTCCATCAGGAGTACTACGGACTCGCCCGCGACGAGCAGGTGCTCGAGGAGCGCCTCGTCAAGGAAGCGGTCCACGAGGTCGGCCACACCGCGGGGCTGACGCATTGCGACGACTACGAATGCGTCATGGCGCCGTCGCACGCGGTCGAGTGGCTGGACCTCAAGGGCGGCGCCCTCTGCGACGCCTGCCGCCACCGGGCCGGCATCTAGCCGCGGAGAGTGAGCCGGGAAGTTCCCCGGTTCCTCGGTTCCTCGGTTCCTCGGGAAACGTGTGGACGGAGGCCAGTCCCCCGAGGAACCCGAAGGAACTCAGGAACCCGAAGGACCCGCCTCGGGGCTTGATTGACTGCTGAATTCTTCATCAATCGCTATGGCGAATTGCAACGCATTTTCGCCTTCCTGAATCTCGCCATTTCGCCCCTTCTTCCCTGTTTTCAGCGACTTATCTCCTCATGCCTCCCATGGCAGCGCCATTGCCCTTATAGGCAGGCAGACGCGGTCCGACACCCGAACAAAACGGATCGCCCACAGGAGAA
>JBAQWH010000356.1:0-2722 GCA_049298815.1 Thermoanaerobaculia bacterium
CGCATCGCGAGGTCGGCGGGCGAGCCCTGCAGCACGTCGAGCAGGTTGTTGGTGACGCCGCCGCCGAGGTAGATCATCCCCGCCGAGGCCAGCGTCGCCAGGTTCTTGTTACGCCTGCCGTCCCGCCCGCGGTAGATCGGGACGTTCGTCGTCTCCACGCCGTCCGCGAGGGTCTTCAGGTAGGTGCCGAAATGCGCTCCGTACTCGGCCGATCCCGATGCCGCCGGGATGAACGCGACGGTCCTTTTTCCTTCGGGAAGGTGATCGAGGACGAACTGGTCGATCTCGCGCGTCTCGCCAAACGAGAACTCGCCCCCGCCGATGAGGACGAGCAGGCTGACCGGCGTCGCGAGAGGGATGGTGAGCGGCTTCATGGGGGGACTATAGGACGAATAGGACCGATAGGACCTATGGGACCTATAGGACCCACCACCCAAGGGCGGGAGGGCTCCTATAGGTCCTATTGGTCCTATCGGTCCTATTCGTCCTATTCAAGAAAAAGCGCCTCCCGCGAAGGAGGCGCTTTCGAGACGAGTGTGCTTTGCGGACTACTTCGCGCGCCAGACTTCCTCGAGCTTCGCGCCCATTTCGGACGGCGACTTCACGACGTGGATGCCGGCGGCGGTGAGCGCTTCCATCTTCTCGGCGGCCGTTCCCTTGCCGCCGCTGATGATCGCGCCGGCGTGGCCCATGCGGCGTCCCGGAGGAGCGGTCTGGCCGGCGATGAAGGCGACGACCGGTTTGGTCACGTATGCCTTCACGAACGCCGCCGCCTCTTCCTCGGCCGATCCGCCGATCTCGCCGATCATGATGATCGCTTCGGTTGCGGGATCAGCCTGGAAGGCGGTGAGGCAATCGATGAAGTTGGTCCCCGGCAGCGGATCGCCGCCGATGCCGACCGCGGTCGACTGGCCGATGCCGCGCGTCGTCAGCTGGCCGACCGCTTCGTACGTCAGCGTTCCCGAGCGGGAGACGATGCCGATCGGCCCTTCCTTGTGGATGTGTCCCGGCATGATGCCGATCTTCGCCTGTCCCGGCGTGATGATGCCGGGGCAGTTCGGCCCGATCAGCCGCGACGGCGTGCGCCCTTCGGCGACCGCGCGGGCATTCGACTTCCGGACGAAGTCGTGCGCGCGCACCATGTCGTTGACCGGAATCCCCTCGGTCACGCAGACGATCAGCTCGATCCCCGCGTCCGCCGACTCCATCACCGCGTCGGCCGCGAACGGCGGCGGGACGAAGATCAGCGAGCAGTTCGCCGCCGCCTTCTCACGCGCTTCCACCACCGAGTTGAAGACCGGGAAGCCCTCGTGCGTCGTACCGCCCTTGCCGGGCGTCACGCCGCCGACGACCTGTGTTCCGTAGTCACGGCAGTTGATCGCGTGGAACGTCCCCTCGCGGCCAGTGATGCCCTGAACGATTACCTTGGTGTTCTTGTCTGCCCAGATGGCCATTGATTAGTTCCTTAACGTGTACGGCTTCGCGACTCAGAATGGTTGCTACTGCTTTGCAGCAGCAACCACCTTCTGCGCCGCGTCCCACATGCCGTCGGCTGTGATGATCGGAAGGCCGGACTCGGCCAGGATCTTCTTGCCCAGCTCGACGTTCGTCCCTTCGAGCCTGACGACGAGCGGCACCGGCAGCCCGACTTCACGCGAGGCAGCCACGACGCCTTCCGCAATGCGGTCGCCGCGCATGATGCCGCCGAAAATGTTGACAAGAATTGCTTTCACATTCTTGTCACTCAAAATGATACGAAAAGCGTTCGCCACCTGCTCGGCCGTCGCGCCGCCGCCGACATCGAGGAAGTTCGCAGGCTCGCCACCCGCCAGCTTGATGATGTCCATCGTCGACATCGCGAGGCCCGCACCGTTGACCATGCAGCCGACGGTGCCGTCGAGCTTGATGTAGTTCAGGCCGTGCTTCGACGCCTCGACCTCGAGGGCGTCCTCCTCGTGGAGGTCGCGCATCTCGATGATGTCCTTGTGGCGGAAAAGCGCGTTGTCGTCGAAGTTCATCTTGCAGTCGAGCGCGACGACGTTCCCTTCCTTCGTGATGAGGAGGGGATTGATCTCGGCGAGCGACGCATCGGTCTCGAGGTAGGCCTTCATCAGCTTCTGGACGAAGTCGATGCAGCGCTTGTAGGGGTCGCCCTTGAGGCCGAGGGCATTCGCAATGGAACGCGCCTGGAAGGGCTGGACGCCGAGGAGCGGATCGATCGGCTCGCGATGGATCGCCTTCGGGTCGCGCGCGGCGACTTCCTCGATCTCCATGCCGCCCTGTTTGGACGCCATGATGACCGGCATGCCGATGCGGCGGTCGAGGGTGATGCCGAGGTAGAGCTCCTGGTCGATGTTGAGCGCTTCCTCGATCAGCACCTTGCGGACGAGCTGTCCGTCGGGGCCTGTCTGGTGCGTGACCAGGGTCATGCCGAGGATCTTCTTGGCGAGATCGACGGCTTCGTCCGGGTTCGCTGCGAGCTTGACGCCGCCGCCCTTGCCGCGGCCGCCAGCGTGGATCTGCGCCTTGACGACGACGCGGCCGCCGAGGTCCTTGGCCGCCTGGCGCGCTTCTTCCGGATTGTCGACGACGACGCCGCGGGGCGTCGGAACGCCATAACGACGAAGGATTTCTTTTGCCTGATACTCGTGGACTTTCATAGCGTCGAGCGTTCTATCACAAAGTTCCCGGCGCGATTTGTGCGAGAAACCGGCGGCGACCG
>JBAQWH010000357.1:0-6671 GCA_049298815.1 Thermoanaerobaculia bacterium
GCGCTACACTGATCCGTAGTGCCTGCGGCTGCCCAGGCCCCGGCGCGGACGGCAGCCGCCTGCTGGGAGTGACGATGCGGTTCTCTGCCTGCTGGCGAATCGTTGCGGCGCTGTTCGTCACGGTCGCGCTCTTCACGAGCTGCTCGTTGCGCACCCTCGCGGTCAATCGTCTCGGCGACGCCCTCGCGCAGGGCGGGGACGTCTTCGCGGCCGACGACGACCCGGAGCTGGTCGGCGACGCCCTCCCCTTCACGCTGAAACTGATCGAGAGCCTCCTGGCGGAGAATCCGCGGCACCGAGGACTGCTCCTCGCTGCGGCGAAGGGATTCACCCAGTACTCCTACGGCTGGGTCCAGCAGAAAGGCTCCGAGTCGGCCGATCCCGCCGAGCAGCTTCGGCAGAACGAGCGCGCACGGCGTCTGTACAGGAGAGCGCGGGACTACGGCCTCCGTACGCTCGCGGCCGACCCCGGATTCCCTCAGGCTCTGGCCTCGAAACCGGACGAGACGCTGCGGTCGCTCGGTCGCGCCGACGTCCCCGCCCTGTACTGGACTGCAGCCGCGTGGGGGCTTCTGATTTCCGTCTCGAAGGACGATCCGGAGACGATCGCCGATCTCCCGGTCGTCGGCGCGATGATGGACCGTGCCCTTGTGCTCGACGAGTCGTTCGGCGGGGGGGCGCTCCACGCGTTCCTCATCAGCTACGAGCCGAACCGGCCGGGAGCCGAGGGCGACCCGATGGCTCGCGCACGCCGGCACTTCGATCGGAGCGTCGAGCTCTCCGGCGGGCGGCTGGCCTCGCCGTTCGTCTCCTTCGCGGAGGCCGTGTCGATCCAGACGCAGAACCGGGCGGAGTTCGTTGCAATGCTGCAGAGGGCGCTCGAAGTCGATCCTGACGCGGTGGCAGCGTGGCGAACCGAGAACCATCTTGCACAAAGGCATGCGCGATGGCTGCTCGCGCATCAGACCGAGCTGTTCCTCGAATGACCGAAGGAGTCGAACGATGCTTCGTCCCGGGGTTCGAAGGTCACTGTTGATCGGCGCGGTCGTCGCGGTCGCGCTGTTCTTCCTCGTGCCGTCGCTCGCGGCGCAGCCAGGCGGCGGAGTCGTGAAGGTCGGCACGCTCGCCCCGAGCGGCTCGGCCCTGCACAAGATCCTCGTCGCCATGGGCACTCGATGGGCGCAGACCCCGGGCGGCCCCACGCTGCGCATCTATCCCGGCGGGATCACAGGCGGCGAAGCCGACATGGTCATGAAAATGAAGATCGGGCAGATCGACGCGGCGCTCATCACCGCGAACGGCCTCGCCCAGATCGATCGCTCCGTCGAGGCCCTGCAGTCGATCCCGATGCTCTACCGCTCGCTCGACGAGGTCGACCACGTCACCCAGAAGATCCGTCCGAAACTCGACCGCCGCCTCCGGGACGAGGGGTTCGTCGTCCTCTTCTGGGGCGACCTCGGCTGGGTTCACATCTTCTCGAAAACGCCGGTGACGACCGCCGACGACCTCAGGAAGCTGAAGCTCTTCACCTGGGCGGGCGACACCGAAGCCTTCGACCTCTACAAGTCGTTCGGCTTCCAGCCGGTCGCGCTCGAGACTGCCGACATCCTGCCGATGCTCCGCACCGGAATGATCTCGGCGGTCGCGCAGCCGCCGGCGTACGCACTGTCTGCGCAATCTTTCTCGGTGGCGAACCACATGCTGCAGCTCGACTGGGCGCCGCTCGTCGGAGCGCTCGTGATCACCGAGCGGGCGTGGAACCGCTTCCCTCCGGCAACGCAGGCGGCACTCGCGCAGGCCGCCGGCGAGGCCGGTCTCCAGATGAAGAAGGAGAACCGCGCGGCGAGTACCGCGGCCATCGCGGCGATGGCGAAGCGCGGACTGCACGTGACTCGCCCCACCGCCGAGGTGACGGCGCAGTGGCGGAAGCTCGCCGAGAGCGCCTACCCGCGCATCCGCGGCGAGCTGATTCCGGCCGACTATTTCGACGAGGTCCGGCGCATTCTCGCGGAGAGCCGCGCCGCACGCCCGGCGGGGAGATGAGCGAAGCGGTCGCCGCGCCGCACAGCGTGACGCCTCATCCCACGGCGTCGAAGCGGAACTTCTTCCGCGCGTCCGAGGAGTACGTCCTGCTTGGCGCACTCCTGCTGCTGGCCCTGGTCCCGATCGTCGAGATCGTCCTCCGTCGCTGGTTCGGATTCGGGATCTCCGGCTCGAGCGCGATCGTCCAGCACCTCACGCTCGTCGGCAGCATGCTCGGAGCTGCGCTCGCAGCGCGCGAAGGGCGGCTTCTGTCGATTGCCACGGCGGCCTTCATGACCGGATCGGTCAGGCAGACTGCACGCTTCTTCAGCGCCGTCGTGGCCGCGTCGATCACCACATTCCTCTGCGCGGGCAGCTGGGTCTTCGTGATGGCGCAGGGCCGCCGGCAGATCCTCGCGTACGGCATCCCGACGTGGGTCGTGCAGCTCGTGCTGCCGGCGGGCTTCGCCATCATCGCGTTACGACTCCTGTGGAATGCGTCGGAGCGGCCGGGCGGGCGCATCGCTGCGTTCCTGGCCGCCGCGGCGCTGACCGCTCTGTACGTCTGGTCGCCGCTCCCGGTGGCACCGCTCGCGACCGTGGCGCTCGTCCTCCTCTTCGCTGCGGTCGTCGCCGGTGCGCCGATCTTCGTGATGATCGGCGGCGCGGCACTGATCCTCTTCTGGAGAGCGAGCGAACCGATTGCCGCGGTCGCGGTCGGCCACTATTCACTCGTCGTGAACCCGTCCATCCCGGCGATTCCGCTCTTCACACTCGCGGGCTATCTTCTCGCGGAGGGTGGCGCGTCCCGACGGCTCGTCGCAGTCTTCACCACTCTGTTCAGCCATGTGCGCGGCGGCGCCGCCGTCGTGACCGCACTCGCGTGCGCGTTCTTCACCACCTTCACCGGCGGCTCGGGCGTGACGATCCTCGCGTTGGGCGGTCTCCTCTACCCGGTGCTGCGGCAGGCCGGCTACACCGACCGCAACTCGCTCGGCCTGATCACCGGCGCGGGCTCGCTCGGCATCCTCTTTCCTCCCTGCCTACCTCTGATCCTCTACGCGATCGTCGCGCAGGTACGGATGGAGGAGATGTTTCTCGGCGGGATCCTGCCGGGGGTCGTGCTCCTTTTGATCGTCGCTGCGTGGGGGACGCGGCATGACGACGGACGCGGTCGCGCTCAGCCATTCGACGGGCGTGAGGCGCTCCGCGCGATCTGGATCGCGAAGTGGGAGCTGCTCCTTCCGGTCGTCGTGATCTTCGTCCTCTTCGCCGGCTTCGCGACTCCGGTGGAGGCGGCGGCGTTCACGGCGCTCTACGCCTTCGTGATCGAGACGTTCGTCTACCGCGACTACAGAACGATGGCGAGCCTGGCCCACGTCGTGCGCGAGGCCGGGTTGCTCATCGGCGGGGTGCTCCTGATCCTCGGCGTGGCGCTCGGCTTCACGAATTTCCTGATCGACATGGAGATCCCGTCGCGCGCGGTCAGCTGGGCGACGTCGTCGATCGAGTCGCCGTGGGTCTTCCTGCTGCTCCTGAACGTGTTCCTTCTGATCGTCGGCGCCCTGATGGACATCTTCCCGGCGATCGTGGTCGTCGTGCCTCTCATCGTGCCCCTCGGCACCGCGTTCGGCATCGACCCGATCCACCTCGGCATCGTCTTCCTCGCGAACCTCGAGCTCGGCTTCCTCATGCCGCCGATCGGGCTGAATCTCCTGATCTCCGCGTACCGGTTCGAGAAACCGATCACCGAGGTGTATCGCGCGTCGTTCCCGATTCTGATCGTCCTGCTCGGGGGCGTCCTGCTGATCACGTACGTGCCGTGGCTGACGACGTTCCTGCCGAGGGTGTTGCTGAACTAGCGACGCCCGCGCGGAGCTCCGATCGGCTCAGCTCTTGAGGAGCTGAGCGATCTTCAGCACCGTCGCCCAGTTGCGCGTCGTCGCAGAGCGTCCGGCTTTCCCCAGAAGCGCCGCGGCCGCCTTGCTGTTGCGCATTCCGTCTCCGCAGAGCAGGTAGAGGGCGTGGTCGCCGAGTTGCGCCCGCTCCGGAGGTGTGGCGATCCTGACGATCGGCGAAAGCAGGTCGAGGGCCTCCGGATCGCCGGTGAACGCGACGAGAAGCTTCGAGTGGTCCGCGGCGTCGACTTCGAGCGCGCAGTCCGCAATCACCTCGTCGATCTCCTTCACCGACTTCACGATCACCGGCACGGCGACACCGATGCGTTCCGAGAGCGCGTCCTGGATCTTCTTCGCATGAGCACGCGAGGAACGAGCGCTGGTCTCGAAGACCGCGTTTCCGCTGTTCAGCAGAGTGACCACGCCGGTGTAGCCGAGGTCCTCGAGCAACGCACGGAGCGCGGCCATCGGCACTTTGTTGGCGCCACCGACGTTCACTCCGCGCAGCAAGGCGACGAACTTCATTCCTCGCCTCGCGATCCAGCGGCCCTCGGCAGGCCGAGATAACGCGGGACGCGCGCGCGGTGCGCGAGCCAGTCCGCGCCAAAGCGCCGCTCGAGGAACCGCTCCTCGCTGAGTGCGATCAGGTGATGGATGACCACCGCGATGAACGAGGCGGCGATCACGACCGGGTGCGGACAGTAGAGGCACGCTGCGATCGCGAAAAGGAAGATCGACAGGTAGATCGGGTGACGGCTGTACCGGTAGACGCCGGTGGTCTTGAGCACCGTCTCCTCCTGCGGCAGACCGACCCGCAGGGCACTGCCAAGCGAGCGCGTGCCGACCACGAGCAGGAGCACCCCGGCGACGGCGAGAACTCCAGCGATCGGCTCGAAGCCGGCGAGCGGCGGCGCGATCGCAAAGCCTCCCAGCTGCACCAGAGGGGGAACGACGATGAAAGCCAGACTCAGTTTCCCGACCGTGAATGCGACCGGATTGATCGTGGGTGTCCCGATCAGACGAGCGAGCCGATTCTTCATTGCGGCCGATTGGACCACGACCCTCGTCAGAATCGAGCCACGAACGAGATCGAGCCGGTCTGCAGGCGCTGCCCGTGGTCCCACGCTGCATCGATCTGGAAGAGCGGCCACGAGACACCGATGCCCACGGTGTAATGGTCGTTCGCCGCGGTCTCCGGGAAGAGGATCATCGCGGCCGCCTCGTGACGCGTGACCACGGGTCCACGCCACTCGATCGAGTGCGCGGGGTCTCGCCACCATCCCGCGCGAAGAGCGACCGACGTCCGGACCGGGATGTAGTACTCGATCCCGGCGTGCCACTCGGTGCCATCATCGACGCCGTAGCCGTGGAGGGCCTCGATCTCTCCAGGAGCCTCGGTTCCGTACTCGATCACGGAGGCGAAATCGCCGACGAGATCGGAGTACGAGATCCGGATCGCATCAGCGTTGAGCGTCAGCGCGGCCGCCGGTCGCCAGGAGAGTCCGACTCCGACGCTCCCCGGAACCCGGAAGTCGACGACTCTCACGATCTCCGGCACAGCGCTCGCCTGTGCGGCTGCGATCGGCGCCGGAAACGACGCCCCCTGATGCCACACAGCACCGAGGCTGAAATTCTCGCGGACCTGCCACTTCATCCCCGTGGCGACACTCCATTCCTCGTCATGATCCCGGCCGAACAACCGGCTGCCGTTCTCCTGAATCACGACGAAAGACGGCTGACCGGCAACATCCAGGTCGACTCGCGTCGTCTTCGCTTCCTCGCTGAAACGCTGGTAGCGAAGCGCCGCACCCAGCGAGACCCTGCCGATCTTCCATGCACCCGCGCCGCCGATCGTCGTCAACTGCAGATCCGCGCGAGTCCGGTATGGGTAGATCTGGTACGTCTCGCATCGCGGGCTCCTCTCACACGCCACGCGGTCGACCAGCCCACCCTGTTCGAGGTGGAAGGTCGGAGTCGTGTACTCGTCGAGGAGGTTCGCCTCGTTGCCGAAGTCGAGAGGGCGATGGACGTACGCCGCGAACGCGAAGTTCTTCCACGGCACCACGACGCTCGCAAACGCAATCTCCGTCGAGCGTGCGGAGAACGTCTTCGTCGAGAGAAACGGGTAGGAGCCGCCGGTCGCAAACGTTTGCCCGATCGCGGTACGGCGCGCCTCGACGGAGACCTCCGGACGCCGCAGAATCGTCAGCCCCGCCGGGTTTGCCTCGGCTGCCGACGCGTCGTCGGCAAGTGCGAGAAACGCACCCCCCATGCCGAGCGCACGAGCTCCCGGATTCCCGAAGTTGAACTGCAGACCGGCGAGCGCCTCGATGTCCGTGTTCTGTGCGAGGACGGACGAAGGCAGTAGAAGGATCGTCAGCAGGCCGACCGCGCGGAGGATGTGATGCATCGCAAGTCCCTCCGTGCCTACCATTCCTCATTCAGCCCTCGGATGACATGACCGGAAGCACGCAGTGATGTTCGCCGCTACCGAAAACGGCGCTCACGGGCGCGCTCCCGGCCGTCCGGCGAGGATTCGACCACTCTCTTCGCTCCATCGAACGTTGCATTCTTCATCAATCGCTATGGCGAATTGCAACGCATTTTCGCCTTCCTGAATCCCTCCATTTCGCCCCTTCTTCCCTGTTTTCAGCGACTTATCTCCTCATGCCTCCCATGGCAGCGCCATTGCCCTTATAGGCAGGCAGACGCGGTCCGACACCCGAACAAAACGGATCGCCCACAGGAGAA
>JBAQWH010000358.1:0-6253 GCA_049298815.1 Thermoanaerobaculia bacterium
CGGCAGCGGGACTGAAGTCCCGCTGCGGCGGACTGAAGTCCGCTCTCCGACTTTGAATTGAGGAGATGAACCCATGAAGAAGATCGCATCCATCGTCGTCGCCCTGAGCCTCGCTGCAACCGCAGCGTTCGCTGCGGCTCCGAAGAAGGCGGCCCCGGCCGTCCGAACCATCGACATCAAGATCAGCGGCGGGGACTACATCCCGAACGTCGTGAAGGTGAAGAAGGGGGAGAAGGTCCGCCTCAACTTCATCCGCGACAACAAGCCGACCTGCGGCGACATCGTCGTGATCCCGGCGCTCAAAATCAAAAAGGCGATCCCGGTGAACCAGCCGACCGCGATCGACATCCAGCCGACGAAAGCCGGCACGATGAAGATCACCTGCGGCATGGACATGTTCGACGGGAAGATCGTCGTTACCGACTGAGGTCGGAAAAAGAGTGAAGAGTGAAGAGTGAAGAGTGAAAAGAGGCCAGACGCCTCTTCCACTTTATCTTTCACTCTTCACTCTTCACTCTTCACTCTTCATCTCGCGATGTAGTTCTCGAGCTGCTCGATCGTGAACTTCTGGTCTTCCATCACGGCCTTGACCAGGTCGCCGATCGAGACGATGCCGACGAGCTTGTCGTTGTCGAAGACCGGCAGGTGCCGGACGTGGCCGGCGGTCATGAGCGCCATGCACTCATCGACACTGTGCCTCGGCCCCACCCGGAACAGTTCGCTCGTCATGATCTCGCCGACCGGCGTCGACTGGGACGACTTCCCCTGGAGGATGACCTTCCGGGCATAGTCGCGCTCGGAGACGATGCCGATGACCTCGTCGTCGCGACGGACGAGGAGAGCGCCGATCTCATGCTCGGCCATGATGTTGAGGGCGTCGAAAACGGTCTGGTCGGGACCCACGACCCAGACCTCACGCCCTTTTCCTTCGAGAACGTCTTTCACCAGACGCATACCGCCTCCTTGGTCGAGCGATGGAGCCCGGATTCGGGGAATGGCCCTCTCACGAGCACCGTGTCGATGTGCGCCCGATTGTAGACGCGAGCGGAAAAGGCGCAAAGCGGTCAGGAGGGCGGACTGAAGTCCGCCCTCCAGTTTCGAGCGCTACGGCTTCGCGTTCTTAACGTAGGTCTCGAGCCAGCGGTCCATCTCCCACAGCATGTGCATGATCGACTCGTAGCCGCGGTAGCCGTGGCTCTCGGCCGGCAGGAGGACGAACCGCGTGGTCTTGCCGAGACCCTTGAGCGCGTTGTAGAGGCGCTCGCTCTGGATCGGGAAGGTGCCGGAGTTGTTGTCCGCCTCGCCGTGGATCAGGAGGATCGGCTCGTTGATCCGGTCGGCGTTCGAGAACGGCGACATCGTGGCGTAGACCTGCGGCGCTTCCCAGTAGGTGCGCTCCTCCGACTGGAAGCCGAACGGCGTCAGCGAACGGTTGTACGCACCGCTGCGCGCAATGCCGGCGCGGAACAGGTCGGTGTGCGCGAGGAGGTTGCCGGTCATGAAGGCGCCGTAGGAGTGGCCGCCGACTGCGACCCGCTTCGGATCGACGACTCCGCGGCGGACGCCTTCGTCGATGACCGCCTGCGCGTTCATCACGAGCTGGTCGACGAACGAGTCGTTCGGCTCCTTGTCGCCCTCGCCGATGACCGGCATCGCCGCGTCGTCGAGGATCGCGTAACCGCGCGTCACCCACGGCACTGCGCCCCAGTAGCTGATGGTCTTGAAGCGGTACGGCGAGTCCTGGATCTGCGCGGCGGCAGCGGCGCTCTTGTATTCGTTCGGATAGGCCCAGACGAAGGCCGGCAGCGGACCGTCCTTCTTCGCGTCGTAGCCGGCCGGGAGGTAGAGCGTCGCGCTGAGCGTCACGCCGTCCTTCCGCTTGTACGTGATGAGCTCCTTCGAGACCCCCTTGAGCTCGGGGTACGGATGCGGGAACGACGTCAGGGCGCGGGGCGTCCCCTTCCGCAGGTCGCGTGCGAAATAGTTCGGCGGGGTGTCGGGCGTCTCCGCGCGGGTCAGGAGCGTCCTGCGCGCTGCGTCGAGGAAGGCGACCGGCATCTCGTAGCGCGGCGCGGCCGAGCGGAAGAGCTCCGCCGTCTTGCCGCTCTTCATTTCATAGCGGCGGACGAAGGGACGGTCGCCTTCCGGCGAGGCGCCCGCTCCGAGGAGGAAGAAGTTGCGCGAGGCGTCCATCGCGAGCCGGCGACGGCCGCGGGCGTCGAGCTCGGTCATCGGCGATCCGGGGTGGGCGTAGCCATCCTCGCTCGAGTAGTCGAACAGGACCTTCGGCGCGCTTCCCGGCTTGCTCGGGTCGATCGCCCAGGTCCGCACCTTCCGGGTCGTCCACCACGATTCGGTCACGAGTGCGAGCGAGTCGTCGCCCCAGATGATTCCGCCGTAGCGGAGCGGGAACGTCACGAGCGCAACCGGGCCTCCGTCGAACGGCGCCGGCAGCATGAAGAGGCGGTCGCGCTGCTCGGCCGGCTTGCGTGCGTTCCCTTCGTCGAGCGCCTCGACCCAGGCGAGGGTCGCCGGCGTGTCGTTGCGCCAACCGATCCCGCGCATGCCGGTCGGCACCGAGCCGAAGCCGAGCGGTACGTCTTCCTTGAGAGGGATGTCGGCGATCGTCTTCACGAGCTTCCCATCGCGGTCGAGCACGTCGATCCGATGCGGAAACCGGAACTGCGGGACGAGGTAGGAGTACGGGCGGTGCAGCGTTTCCGTGAGGATGAAGCGGCCGTCGGGCGACGGCTCGAACGAGCTGATCACCCCTCGAACGCCGAGCGGCGTCGCGGTGCCGTCGAGCGCGACACGCACCAGCTCGACCGTCGCGTAGTAGTCGAAGAGCGCCTCGTCCTGCGCGTTGCGGAGCAGGTCCTGGTACGTGCGGTTCGGCGCGGCTTTCCCGATGTTCTCCTGGATGACCGGCCCCGACGGCGTCGACGAGCCCACCGGCGCCTTGCCGAGATCCGTGGGGACGCGGGAGACGACGAGCGCGGCGCCGTCCCACTGGACCGGGTCGACCAGCACGTCGTTGATCGCGCCGATCTCGACGCGGGAGGCTTTCGCGCTCCTCGTGTCGAGCAGCCAGAGCTCGATCTTCGACGCGGTGTCGTGGGTGAACGCGACGTAGCGGCCATCGTCCGACCACGAGGTATTGCGGATGCGCGGCGCGTCGGGCAGCCCCTGAACCTTCGTCTCGACGCCGTCCTTCACGACGACGAGCCGAAGCCCGTTCGCCGAGCGGTCGCGGCTCGGGCCGAAGTTGCGCGGGTTGATCCGCACCCCCGCCAGGCGCAGCTCCTCCTCCGAGACCTCGGCGATCGACGGAAGCGGTGGAAGGTCGAGCAGCAGCAGCGTCGCCCGGTCCGGGCTCACCGACACCTGCGGGATCAGCGGGGCAGCGACGAGCTTCGCGAGCTCGGGCGGCGGAGTCTGGTAGGTGTCGGCGGCGAACGAGACCACCGCCAGGAGGATGAGGATCAGGGATGCAAGGACGGAGCGGTTCAAGTGCGACTCCTTTCGAGGGTGAGGTGGCGGTGGGAAGTGTAGCCGCTGGTCGGATAGGACAATAGGACCAATAGGACCTATAGGACCTATGGGACCCACCGCCCGCCGAGTGAATGGGTGGGCGGGTCCTATTGGTCCTATTGGTCCTATTGGTCCTATTCGTCCTATCGGCACTCCAAAAAAATCGGGCGGCCTCGCGGCCGCCCGTTCGAGATAGTCAAGAAATTGACGACTACACCGGCGCGTACGCTTCGCGCGCGCTCTCGCTGCGCCGCGGCTCGTAGCGGATCGGCATGTATTCGGGGAACCACATGGCGTTCCGGATGACCTTCTCCACGTTCACGAGGAGGCTGGTGTCTGCATGGCCCTCGGCGACGGCGCGCTTGATGACGGCGATCGCCACCTCACGCGAGCAGTCTCGGATTGCAGGAAGCTGCGGGTAGACGGCCGACTCGGCCAGGTCGTTCTCGTGGACCTCGTCGGCGAGCGCCTTCGCGGCGGAGAGGAACATGCCGTCGCTCACGTGCGTCGCACGCGACACGGTGACGCCAAGGCCGACGCCCGGGAAGATGAATGCGTTGTTGCACTGGCCGATGCGGTACCGCTTGCCACCGTAGGTCACCGGAGCGAACGGGCTTCCGGTCGCGACGATCGCGCGGCCGTCGGACCACTGGATCGCCTCTTCGGCGGTGCACTCCGCCTTCGATGTCGGGTTCGAGAGCGGGAAGATCATCGGCCGCTCGTTCACCTTCGCCATCATCCGGACGACCGGCTCGCTGAAGGTTCCCGGCGTCGCCGAGACGCCGATGAGGATCGTCGGCTTGACGTTCGCCACGACCTCCTCGAGCGTGATCTTGCTGCGGTTCGAGATGTCCCAGCTCGCGACCTCATCCACCGGACGGGCGAAGTCGGCCTTGAAGTCCTCGAGTCCCTGACGGTCGTTGAGCACGAGGCCCTTCGTATCGACGGTCCAGATGCGGCGCTTCGCCTCTTCCTGCGTCAAGCCGCCTTCCATGAGCGCGGAGACGAACAGCTCGGCGATGCCGTGCGCGGAGGCGCCCGCGCCCGCGAACACGAGGCGCTGGTCCTTCATCTCCTGGCCGGTGATGCGGAGGCCGCCGTAGATGCCGGAGAGAACGACTGCCGCGGTGCCCTGGATGTCGTCATTGAAGGTGCAGAGCTGGCTGCGGAACCGGTTGAGCTGCTTGATCGCGTTTCCTTTGAGGAAGTCCTCCCACTGCAGAAGAACGTTGGGGTAGACGCGGCGGACGGCGGCGACGAATTTGTCGACGAACCCCTGGTACTCCTCGCCGCGAATCCGCTTGTGGCGGAGTCCCACGTAGAGCGGGTCGGCAAGGCGCTCTTCGTTGTCGGTGCCGACGTCGATCGTGATCGGCAGCGTGCTGTAGGGGGAGACGCCGGCGCAGAGGGTGTAGAGGCAGAGCTTCCCGATCGGGATGCCCATGCCGCCGACGCCCTGGTCGCCGAGGCCGAGGATGCGCTCGCCGTCGGTGACGACGATGATGGAGGGGTTGTTCGTGTGGTAGTTCGCGAGGACCTTCTCGATGCTGTCGCGCTGCGCGTAGGAGACGTAGAGCCCGCGGCCGCGGCGGTAGATGTGCGAGAACTTCTGGCACGCTTCACCGACCACCGGCGTGTAGACGATCGGCATCATCTCGTCGATCCGTTCGTGGCAGAGGCGGAAGAAGAGCGTCTCGTTCCGGTCCTGCAGGCTCGCCATGTAGATGAACTTCTCGATCGGTGCCGTCTTCGACTGGAAGTTCTCGTAGACGCGGTCGAGCTGCTGCTCGATGGTGTGGACCTGCGGCGGGAGGAGTCCGTGCAGGTCGAGCTCGTCGCGCTCACGTGCGGTGAAGGCCGTCCCCTTGTTCAGGAAGGGATCGAGGAGAAGCGCCTTCCCCTTGACCGGCGTCGAGATGTACTGCTGCCAGGTTGCGGGATCTACTTTGATCGAGAAGTTCACATGCCCTCCGTTGGCGCGCCGCAGGCCGAGCCGTCGACGCCGGTTTCTGATCCGATTCGGGCCGCGCGCCGATGGACGACGTCGCGCGCGGCAGGAGGACGGGCCTGCCCGTCCGCCTCGCACCGAACGTTATCGCTCGCCCCTCATCCGACGGATGACGGCCGAGCTGAGGACACGTGACGATCCGCACAGCGCTGGCGGGCACGCGACGTGGGAGGGTCTGTGACCTCGCGTGCGGATGGGGAGAAGGCCTACTTCGCCTTCACGATCGCTTCGATCACCTTCGGGTCGTTCGGGAGCAGCCCGGCCGGCACGAGCCGCCGCGTCGTCTCCCTCCACGAGGGCTCGAGGGCGTACGCCCGCGCGAAGAGCGGAAGCGCCTCGTCGAGCCGCTCCATGTTCACGAGCGACACCGCATGCCAGTAGATCATCTCGGCCTGGCGGCTCGGCGGGATACCCGGCGTGGTCGCCGCAATCTTCTCCGCCGCGCTGTACTCACGGACCGCCGCTTCGGCGTCCTTCCGCTCGACCGCCAGATCGCCGGCGTTCATGTGGTTGTAGGCGCGCTGCACGGCGAGGAGGCGCCGGAGCTCGACCAGCGGCTCCGGATGATCGTCGACCCGGAGGTCGAACACCCGGTCGATCCACACCCGCCCCGTCGACTGAGCACGGACGACGATGAGCGCGGCAGACTGCTTGCCGCGGATGTCGCCACCGGCCGCCTGCGCCGCTTCGAGCGCCGCCACCATCCGCTCGGCC
>JBAQWH010000359.1:0-2896 GCA_049298815.1 Thermoanaerobaculia bacterium
GTTCTGTTCGACGTCGTGCTCTGATTGTCCTGCCGGCTGACACCGCCTCATCCCTCCGCCTTCGGCAACTTCCCTCCGCCGGGGCAGGACCAAGGCGATCCATGGGGATCTCCCCGAGGGACCGAGGGACCGAGGAACCCCGAGGAACCCCGAGGAACCCGAGGAACCCGAGGAGCCCGAGGAGCCGCGGAACCCGAGGAGCCGAGGAACTCCCCCACCCCGATCCGATAAACTGCGCGGCAAATGTCCAAAGTGCTGGTCCTCTTTGCCCACCCACGGCTCGAAAAGTCGCGGGCGAATGCGGCGCTCCTACGACACCTTCCCCGGAACGAGAGCATCACGTTCCGCGACCTGTACGAGATCTATCCCGACTTCGACGTCGACATCGCCGAAGAGCAGCAGATCCTCCTCGCACACGACGTGCTGGTCTGGCACCACCCCTTTTACTGGTACAGCTTGCCGCCGCTCGCAAAGCAGTGGATCGACCTGGTGCTCGCGTACGGCTGGGCGTATGGGTCGGGCGGCACGCAGCTTCACGGCAAATCGGCGATGCACGTCGTCACGGTCGGCGGCGCGGTTCATGCCTACGAGCGCGAGGGCTTCCACGGTTACACGATCGCGGAGTTCCTCCGTCCGCTGCAGCGCACCGCGACCCTCTGCGGCATGAACTGGCTCGACCCGTTCGTCGTCTACGGCACGAACCGGATGACGGCCGAGGGGCTCGAGGAGGCCGGGCGTGCGTACGGAGCGATGTTGACGGCGCTTGCCGCGGGGACGACGCCGGCGGCTCTGGCGGCCGCTGCGCAGCACGCCGGTGTGGCGACGGTGGAGGCGCGATGACCGGGATTCAGGCACTCGTCTTTCTCGCCGCAGCGGTGGTCTGTGTGCCGCTGGCCCGCAAGGCCGGCATGAGCTCGGTCCTCGGCTATCTGTTCGCAGGCGTGGTCATCGGGCCGTTCGTTCTCGGGTTCGTCGGTGAAGAGGGGCAGGACATCATGCATTTCGCCGAGTTCGGCGTGGTGATGATGCTCTTCCTCGTCGGGCTCGAGCTCGAGCCTGAGGCGTTCTGGCGGATGCGGAGCACGATCGTCGGCGTCGGGACGTCGCAGCTGATCGGCAGCGCCGTTCTCTTCGCGGGCATCGCGCTCCTGCTGGGGCTCGACTGGCGTGCCGCGCTCGCGATCGGACCTGCGCTCGCGATGTCGTCGACGGCGATCGCGCTGCAGTCGCTCAAGGAAAAGGGGGAGATGGGGACGCCGGCGGGACAGCATTCGTTCGCCGTCCTTCTCTACCAGGACATCGCGGTCATTCCGATTCTCGCGCTGCTTCCGCTGATCGCGCTCGCGCCGGCGAAAGGCGGAGGGTCCCACGGCAGGCTGGAGGAGCTTCCGGGCGGGCTTCGCACGCTCGCGGTCATCGCGGCCGTCGCGGTCGTGGTGCTCGCAGGGCGGTACGTCGTCGTTCCGCTGCTGCGGGTGGTGGCGAGGACGCACCTCAGAGAGCTCTTCACGGCGTCCGCGCTCCTCATCGTCGTCGCGATCGCCTACCTCATGCAGTACGTCGGTCTCAGCCCCGCACTCGGGACGTTCCTCGCGGGACTGGTCCTGGCGACCAGCGAGTTCAAGCACGAGCTGGAAAGCGATCTCGACCCGTTCAAGGGGCTGCTGCTCGGCCTTTTCTTCATGGCGGTTGGCGCGTCGATCGACTTCCGCCTTGTGATGGAGCAGCCGGTCCTCGTCGCTGCGCTGACGGTCGGAGTGGTCGCGCTGAAGTTCGGAGTCCTCTTCGCGATCGGGTTGGTGCGGAAGCTCGAGCCGTCGCAGAACTTCACGTTTGCGATCGGGCTCTCGCAGGTGGGCGAGTTCGCATTCGTCCTCTTCGCCTTCATCGCCCAGCTCGGCATCCTCGATGGGCGCGTGATGGCGACGCTGATGGCGGTGACGGCTCTGAGCATGGCGTCCACGCCGTTCCTGACCCTCGCCCACGACAAGCTCCTCCGACACAGGATCGAGAGACAGCGCGGGGCGCATCGCGAGGCCGACACGGTCGAAGAGAAGAACCGGGTCATCATCGCGGGCTTTAGCCACTTCGGCAGCACGATCGGCCGCTTCCTCCGCGCCCACGGAGTCGACGCCACGATCCTCGATCACGACTCGGACACCGTCGACCTCCTTCGCAAGATGGGGTTCAAGGTCTACTACGGCGACGCCACGCGCATCGACCTCCTCGAGTCGGCTGGTGCGCGCGACGCGGAGATCCTCATCAGTGCCGTCGACGGGCCGCACATCTCGGAGGCACTCGTCAGGACCGTGAAGAAGCACTTCCCGCATCTTCGGGTGTTCGTCCGGGCGAAGAACCGTTTCGATGCCTGGGAGCTGATGGAGTTCGGCGACGACGTGAAGATCTACCGAGAGCACCTCGACACGAGCATTCGCGTCGGCGTCGACGTGCTCGAGATGCTCGGACACCGCTCCTACACCGCCTACCGCGCCGGGCAGCAGTTCCTCAAGTGGGACGAAGCGGCGCTGGTCGAGCTCGCGGCGACGCGGCACGACGCAAAGCTCCACATCAGCCGGGCGCGCGAGCAGATCGAGATTCAGGAGCAGTTGCTCATGGCCGACCGCCAGCACGACCCGAGCGCCGGCGATCACGCGTGGGACAGCGAGGAACTGCGTGGCGGGCGAAGGAAAGACGAGAACGCGGTGCCGGCGTAGGCCCTGCTGTCATCCTGAGCCGGCGAAGCGACGAAGGAGCGACGCGCGGCGAAGGACCCCCTGCCTTGGGGAGGGCGGGCTGACGGGGGAAACGGGCGCGGCGCCTCTTGAAACCTCACGGCATCAGGGGGGTCCTTCGCCGTCCTCAGCCCCTCCGGGGCATCGGCGGCTCAGGATGACAC
>JBAQWH010000360.1:0-7364 GCA_049298815.1 Thermoanaerobaculia bacterium
CTAACGACCCTGCGCATCAGCGGCTTCGGCCCGCCAGGCGCTGAACCTGAAGGGTCATTCTAAGTTGCCGGCGGGCCGAAGTCCGCTGCATGCGCGAGTTAGATGCGTGAGCTAGAAATACCAGAGGGGTACTCGACGCAGCTCGAACCGCAAGCCCGGCAGGCAGAGGAACCAGCGTTCATCTCCCTCGCCCATCAAGCGTCCCAACTGCCAACCGACGTAGACCCTGTTGACAAACGGAATCCATGTGCCGCGTGCGAAAACATAGGCCCACGGCAACCCGACCCGCTGAGAGGGCCAGTACGTGGGTGCCCGTTTCACCAATGCCCCGTCGGCCAGATAAGGCAGCGCATGTCGCGAGGGGCTCGTGACGGCGCTCTCGGGTAACCATGTGATCGACGCCCGCGGAGGCATGCGTGCATGCGCTCGTGCGTTCGGCGACGTGTACGCGGCGTACATGGCCTCGATCTCTCGCTGGACCACGGCCTTCTCGTCCACCGCGAGTTGTGGCCGTGAAATCACCGCGGAGGCATATCCCAGCGCGCAGGTTGCACCAAGGAGGACGAGAACCCGGGTTGTGCGCTTCATTTCACGCATCTAACGGATCTGCGCATCAGCGGATTCGGCCCGCCACGCCCAGAACCTGAAGAGTAATTCTAAGTTGCCGGCGGGCCGAAGTCCGCTGCATGCGCGAGTTATGCGCGCCGTCGGATCTGCCTTCGCGCTGTTCAGACGACATCGTGTCCTTCCCACCGCATGGTCATGACCTCGTCGCTGTGTGCCGCGAGTTCGTAGGTGACCGCGCCGAGCGCAAGCAGGAACAGCCTGCCGCCGAACTCCCCGCGCACGAGCACGTGGGCGCGGTCGTCTTCTGACTGATCGACCATTCGTATGGACACTCGCTCATCGGCGTTCGCGAGATCGACGGAATACTCTTCCCCTCGGAGGAACTCGGGCCATGTCCGCATCCCGCTGGCCAGATCCGTCGGAAGTGAGAAATATGAATCAATACGGACTTGGCAGACGTGATGTCGCATAGCGCATAACGACCCTGCGGTTCAGCGGCTTCGGCCCGCGCCCGCAGAGCGTGAAGCCATTCTAAACGCCGCGGCGGGCCGAAGTCCGCTGCAACCGTAAGTTAGGGCGCGGCCGCGGGCAAAGCGCCCAGGACTGTGAGACCGGCTCCGAGAAGCCCGAAGATGATTGAGAGTAACGCAGCACCTTGGCGGCGATTCAGGAAGCGAAGAAGCCAATCGCCCGAGCCGCGAGCTGAGAAGAAAAGAACGCTCTACCAATAGATGAAGACTACCCCCGCGAAGACCGTGCGCGGGTCGCCGGCGGAGGGGGTGTGCCTGCCGAGGAGTGCCAACTTCCAGCCGATAAAAGTGATCAACAAGTGACCAAGGAGGACCAGGACTCCCACCATTCGTTCGCGCCCCAACGGATCTGCGGTTCAGCGGCTTCGGCCCGCCACGCGCAGAACCTGAAGAGTCATTCTAAGTTGCCGGCGGTCCGAAGTCCGCTGCAACCGCGAGTTGGACGACGCCGCGCTTCTAGCGAGGACCTTCAACCGGTCTACGGCGGAGCGCCCAGACGATCACTGCGGCCAGCGCCATTGCCGCGGATGCCATGGCGAAGAACCGATTGCCCCACGCGCGATGCCACTCCGGATTTGGATTCGGTGGCCCGCCGGCCGCCCACCAATGAAAGAACGCGGTATTCAGCAGAAACAGGCCGCCAGCGACGAGTAGCGCCGCGGATATCCAGCGAACGATCTGCGCGACTCGCGAGTTTGGGTTCACGTGCCTTGTGCCTCGTCGTCCAACGGCCTGCGCATCAGCGGCTTCGGCCCGCCACGCGCAGCACATGAACAGTCATTCTAAGTTGCCGGCGGTCCGAAGTCCGCTGCATGCGCTGAGTTAGACCGCTGCCCTCGCGTCGAGCAGAAGTCGAAGATCGGCGAAACGAGGTTCTCCGCAGATGTCAATCTTGCCGTTGCTGGCCAGAAGGACTCTCTGTCTGGCGCGGTCGACGCGGCTCAGCATGGGTTCGACGATAGTTTGTGCAAGCTCGACGAACTCAAGAAGATCGCCGACAGTCGACGGGATTTTGTACCCGCCGCGTGAAGTGCTGGCGATCAACACCCCGGCGTCGCGCAGCTTGGCTACGACAGGATTGCGAAACGTGTTTTCGCTGACACGTTCGTTTACGGCGTGTCCGATCAACTGGATGAGAGCTTCCTTCGAGACGTATTTGGTCGGGCTCACGTGCTGGTACTGGAACATCAAGAATTTGACCGCCTCGACCTGCATCATCGTGTCGATGCCGGTGTCGTCATCATGTTCCTCGATAAACTTCATCGCGATGCCAAGCGACTGGTCAGCGACGAGACGATCTTCCTCAGCGGACGCCGATGGCGCCGGTTCTAGGGTGACGCTCCGGCGCCTGGGGGGCCATTCTTGGATGCCGACGGCTTTGCGGCGAACGGCGCCCGCGATCGCTTCCGAGCCGGCACCCTGCTTCTTCGGATCGAGCACACGAGCGATCGAACCGGAGACGAAGTCCGCCAGTTGAACCAACACCTCGTTCTTGCTATCGACGAAGGTGAAGTCACCTTTCGAGAAGAGATCGGGCTTGAAGCTCTTTGAGACGTATTTCTTGAAGCTATCCATGAAGGGGCCGCTTCCGTGTTGATCGGCCCGGACTTCCAGGATGGCGAATACGTCATAAAGCTGTTTGTAGAGACGGCCAGACAGGAACTTTAGAAACGGTTGCTTGTAGATGAATCCGCCCGTCTTCGAGAGACCTCTCTTGTCGACCGCGACGGAGTAGAAGGTCCACGGGAGAGGCTCCAGGTCGTTCAGAATCCCGAGACGTCTATCGTCATCGCCGCCGACGCCAGAAGACTTCATCTCGCCGGTCTGAAAATGTGTTCGCCGGATTCCCTCGACGGCGTCTTTTAGCGATTCCAACGCGTGCGCCTCGACCAGCACTGCGGTGACAATGAAGAAGGTCGTCACTCCCTGCTTCGTCGTGTCCAGGCTGGGGTCGCCGTACTCATCTACGTAAGCGAAGATGCTTCCTCTTACGGCCATCGCCGCATTCTATCCGGCGGGAGGTGGGGCTGGCGCTGCGTCGCGGTCTAACGGCCTGCGGTTCAGCGGCTTCGGCCCGCACGCGCAGAACGTAAAGCTATTCTAACCGTCGCGGCGGGCCGAAGTCCGCTGCAACCGCCGAGTTAGGCGCGGACACCTGAGGGCTCTCACTTGCCGCAGGTTCGGTGTTCTCCGAAGTTCGAGAAGAACTGATCCGAGTCAACACTCTCGCAGGGCAGGTGGAGCTTCGACCTTGCAGCAGCCAAGTAGTCCGTCCCGTCCGGGCGTCCGTCTCTGCCGTAACTGACGAGCAGGAATGTCGTGCCGTCTGATCGATACGCCACAGGATGTCTCCACAGGTCATGGCCTTCGGCGAGTCGCTGGCGGACTGCCGGCCGGATTGAGGACGACATAACCGCGTCGCGAAGGGACTGAGGGTAATGACCGCGCTGGTGCCTGAACTCGTCTACCGCGCCGACGTACCCGCGCATCTCTTCGAGGTTGCGCAGCTGCGTCGACCGTCGGTCAACGGTGACCATCGCCATGATGCCGCCGACGAGCAAGATGAGAAGCGCAGCTGCGACGGTCCAGGCAAGCTTTCGTCTGAGCGGTTGTTCCACGTCTGGAGCGCCTAACTCGTAGTTAACCTTCATTAGGCTACACCAGCCCTGGACACTGGACCCACGGGTGGCTACATCGGGATCACCGGTGGTTCCTTTTCGAGGCACCACCGGTGGGGCCTCGCGGGGCGCGGACGCAGCGCGCGAGGATGAGAATGCCCAGCGTCATGGCGGTCGCGCGCGTCATCCGCCACAGGCCGCTCCTCTCGTCCCAACGACCACCGTTCTGCAGCACGGCCCGCCGCAAAAGCGTCTCTCCCGGCATCAGCCGCAAGTGCACCGGCTCATGCGGGTCGGATCAGACCGGAAGGGTCGACCGGAAGCGTCGGCTCCACCCTCTCGACGATCAGCTCGACCGCCTGATCCGCTCCATCCGCTCCGCGTCGTACCGCGATCGCACGCACACAAGACGTTCGCGGCACGTGCCGACCAGCTTTCTTCGTCCCCCGCGCCCCGGCACGCGGGGTCATGAGGTCTTCCACCTCCGCCGAGGCCCGCTCGGCCGACCGCGTAGGAGTCATGCGTCGACTCGCTCGAGCAGCCCACCGGGCGGCGGCCGGCGCAGAACGTTTCGTCTCGCAGCGCGACATCTCGCCGGCGTGACCCTCGTGGCACTGCGTGTTCTGCAAGTGGCACGTGTCAAGTGATTTGCAGCCAAATTCGAGGTTTTGCGACCGCATCGATCGTGACACCTGTCACCCGGCGAGCAAAAACGGGCCGGATCGATCTTGAAGGCCCTCGGGCCCCTCGGGTACGTTGCCTCGCGGTCCTCTCCACTCATCAGTTAACGAGGTGCTCGCGTGGCCAGTTCGCTCGTGTCGGGTCCCGTGACTCTGCTGGCCTTCACGCTGCTCGCATCGGCGGCAGGCGATGACCGGCTCGATTCGCCGTCCGCACCCCAATCCAATGCCGCGACGGCGCAGATCGTCTACGAGGACGACTTCCAGGCCTACGGCACGCAGGCGAATCCTCCCGGCTGGGTCGACACCTCGGTCGGGAGCAGCAAGCCGGCGGCGAACGGCCTGTTCAAGACCTGGCCCGATCCAATCGATGCGGCGAAGAAGAACGTCGTCTTCGGGACGAAGCAGTCCTCCGGAAAGCCGGACGGCAACAAGCCTCGCATCGGCACCTTCTCGACCCTGACGACGAAGCAGTTCGCGGGGAAAGGCCGGTTCGAGTACCGCGGCAGGCTCCTTCGTACGGACGACGACGCGCGCGTCGGCCTGACGTTCTTCTCCTCGTACCCGGAGAGAGACTCCTACTACCTGATCGGCCTCTGGAAGCGGGCCACCGGATCGGGGCTCACGATGCAGCTCTTCGCCGAGGGCGGCGGAGCGCCGAGCGGAACGATCGACAGCGGCTTCACGCCGGAGGTCGATCGCTGGGTCGAGTTCCTCATTCGCGTCGACGATCTTCCCGGCGCGGTCCAGATCCGGGCACGTTTCTGGGCGGCCGGCACTCCGGAGCCGCCTGACTTTTCGATCGACGCGCGCGACACCGCCCCGGGACGGCTGACCGCCGGTCGCGTCGGCATCTGGGCGGCCGTCAAAGGCGACGCGTACTACGACGCGATCTCGGCGAAGGCGCCGATCGATCAGACGCCTCCCGCCCTGACGCTCACGAAACCGGCGGACCAGTCGGTCGTCACGGTGCCGACGGTCACGGTCTCCGGATTCGCGGACGACGCCGTCTTCGTCACGGTCAACGGCCGGTCAGCATCGATCGATGCTGCTGCGCGAACGTACGCGCTCGCGAACGTGCAACTTGCCGAGGGGCAGAACGAGCTCGTCGTGATCGCGGAGGACGAGGTCGGCAACGCCGCGACGATCCGAGCGGTCGTCACGCTCGACACTCGCGCGCCGGGCCTCGCGATCACGACTCCGGCATCGGGCAGCTGCCTCGATGCGACGAACGTCGAGATCCGCGGCCGGGTCAGTGACCGTGCGGTCTCCTCGGTCAGGCTGAAGCTCGACGATGGCGTGCCGGTCGACGCGGTCCTCGCTGCAGACCGGCAGTCGTGGAGCACGACCCTGCCGTCGGTTGCCGAGGCGAAGCACGTCCTGACCGCTGAAGCCACGGACGATCTCGGGCACACGGCGGTGGTGCTCGCGGAGTTTCGCGTCGATCGCACCGCGCCGTCGATCGAGATCACAGAGGCCGGGAGCCCGTTCACTGCGGCGCTGTTCAACCGCCGGGTGACGCCTCTCGTTCGCGTCGGCGACGCCGACCCGGCTGCCAGCCTCACGATCACGCTCGATGGCCTTCCTCATCCGTCCGGTTCCGAGATCGGGGAGGGGCGTCACCAGCTGAAGGTCATCGCGGTCGACTGCGCCGGTCATTCGTCGGAGAAGACCGTCGATTTCGAGGTCGACACGGAAGCCCCTTCGATCCTGGCGATCACGCCGGTCGATGGATCGACGCACGGGACGCGTCCCGCAATCAGCGGCACGACGACGGCCGATGCGAACGCGATCACCGTCGAGCCGGCGGGTGGCGTTCATCCGGTGACGAACGGCGCATTCACGTTGACGGCACTGCCACTCGTCGACGGGGTGAACGACCTCGAGCTCATCGTCTCGGATCCGGCCGGGAACTCGTCGCGGAAGCGCTATCACCTCACGCTCGACCTCTCGGTGCCCGCCGTCGAGATTTCGCTGAATGGCTCGCCGATCGCTCCGGGCACGCTCTTCAACCGCGCCATCGCGCCGGAGATCAGTGCGACGGAGGCAGGCGCAACGATCAGTGCGACCCTCGACGGGGCCGCATACGCCGTCGGAACGCCGATCGCTGCCGAGGGGGCGCACACGCTGCGCGCCACGGCCTCCGACGCGATCGGCCACGTGTCGGAGCCAGCCATCGCGACCTTCACGATCGACCTGACGCGTCCGCAAATCGTAGTGACCGCGCCGGCAGCTAGCGCGACGATCGAGGAGGCGCAGGTCGAAGTGAGAGGGACGGTTGCCGGGGACGACGTCGCGTCGCTCACGGTCAACGGCGTTGCGGCCGGCGTCGCGTCGGGTGCCTTCAGCGCCATCGTGCCGCTCGAGATCGGGCCGAATGCGATCGCAGTGATCGCGCTCGATCGTGCGGGCAACGCGTCGACGGTGCAGATCGAGGTCACGCGCGGCAGCGGAGCTCCGGGGCTGGTGCTCACCGCGCCGGCCGACGGCTCGTTCACGAACCGCAGGACGACTCTGGTCGCCGGACAGTTGCTGACGCCGGCGGCAGGGGCGCGCATCACGGTGAACGACGTCGAGGTCGCGGTCGATTCGAGCGGAGCGTTTCGGAAGGTCGATCATCCGCTGGCCGAGGGGGAGAACGTCATCAGGGCAGTCGCACGCAATGGCGCTGCGGTGAACGAGGTCTCGGTGAGGGTCGTCGCCGACCTAACGCCGCCGCGACTCAGGATTCTGGAAAGCGGCCAGCCACTCGCCGATGAAATGCGGTTTGCCGAGCGTGCGGTGCTGAGCCTCGACTCGACCGACGGTGGTGCCATGCTGCCGGGAGAGCTCCTCGTCGACAACGTAGGCGTGTCGTCGCCGCACATCGTCACGCTCGCCGGCGGGCACGTCGCGACCGCAGTGGCTCGTGACCGCGCGGGGAACGAGACGCGCGTCCAGCGCACGTTCTTCATCGGTTCGGCCGCGGC
>JBAQWH010000361.1:0-14939 GCA_049298815.1 Thermoanaerobaculia bacterium
GCTGAGGGGTCTGCGGATGCCGCCAGTGGCTCTGCCGCTTTCCGATGCGACGCTGCCGATGGGACGGAACGATGGCTCGCGCTCTCGGTGGCGTCGTCGCCGCTCGCTGCCGACGCAGTCGCCGTCGTCATCACCGACGTGACCGGCCGGAAGCGCCTCGAGAGTGAGCTGCGACGGCAGGAGGAGAATCTCTCCCTGGCGCACTCGCTCGCGAAGCTCGCCATCTGGGAGTGGGATCTCACCACCGACCGGATCACCTGGTCGCGCGAGATGGTGGAGCTCGTCCGGCCTGGTGAGACGCCGCCGACCTCCTTCAGCGAGGTCGCCGCTCTCCTCGGCCCGGACGAGGAGGCGCGAGTTCGCGCCGCGGTCGATGAAGCCATACGGGCCGAGTGTCCGCTCGACATCGACACCGCTCTTCTCGGCGGAGACGGACGGTTGGTTTACCTCCACACCAGAGCGCGGGTGATGAGGGATGCGGAAGGGAAGCCGTTGCGGCTGGTCGGAATGGCGCAGGACATCACCGCGACGAAGCGCAGCGAGGACGCGCTCCGCCACTCGGAGTCGCGCTACGGGGCGCTGCTGCAACAGATCGACGACGTCATCTACTCGCTCGACACGGATGGCCGTTTCACGACGATCAGCGGGGCCTTCGAGCGCTTGACCGGCTTCAAAGCGGATGACTGGGTGGGGCATGCCTTCGTCGACATCCTCGACGAGGCGTCGGTCGGAGAGGCGATCCGCAACTTTTCGGAGCGCCTGACGAAACGCGAGGCGGGACGCGCCGAATACGTCGTGCGGGGCCGCGACGGCAAGTTGATGGTCGAGGCGTCGAATGCCCCGTTCTTCGTCGACGGAGAGCTCGTCGGCATCGTAGGTGTGGCCCGCGACGTGACGAAGGCGAAGCTCCAGCGAGAAGCGGCCGACCGCGACCGGCGGCTGAACAGCCTTGCCAAGCTGGCAGCATCGGCAGCGCACGAGTTCAACAACGTGCTGATGAGCATCCTGCCGTTCGCGGAGCTCGTGCGCCGGCTGTACGGCGACGACGAGCGCGCGCGGAACGCCACCGAGCACATCGCGACTGCCGTACGGCGGGGCAGACAGATCTCGCAGCAGATCCTCGGGCTCTCGCGACCGGCCAGCCCTGCGCTCGAACCGATCGAGCTCGATCGCTGGCTGGAAACCTTCCAGCGTGACGCGAGCACTTCGCTCGGAGCGCGTTACCCGCTGTCCGTCACGAACGAATGTCAGGGCGCGCTCGTCATCGGCGACCGGGCATTGATCGACCAGGTGGCCACGAACCTCATCACGAATGCACGGGAGGCGATGCCATCGGGCGGCGAGATCACCATCCGTGCCTGGAGACCTTACGGGTACGCGATCGGCGTGAGCATCACGGACCGTGGTGTGGGCGTCGCTCCCGAGCATCTCCCGCACGTCTTTGATCCGATGTTCACGACCCGGCACGGGTCGAGCGGCCTCGGGCTGACGGTCGCCAACGAGGCGATGACCCTGCAGAACGGCGACCTCAAGGTCGAGAGCACGCCGGGGGAGGGGAGCACGTTCACGATGATCTTCCGCGAGGCTCCCGCCGTCGCTCGGACCGAGGTCTCGCCTGCAGGCGATCGCGAGCCGCTGCGCGTCCTCCTCGTCGAGGATGAGGAGGCGATCGCCATCGGTATCGGGATGCTTCTCGAGGGTGACGGTGTCAGCGTCAGGATCGCGTCGCGCGGAGCCGATGTGCTCCCGGCCATCGAGGAGTTCTCTCCGCACGTGACCGTGCTCGACGTGAGTCTGCCCGACGCGAACGGACTCGACCTGCTGCGCGCGATCCGTCAGCAGTGGCACGATCATCCGGTGATCTTCTCGACGGGGCATCGCGACGCGGACACCCTGACGGCCGTTCACGAGCAGCAGCTCCCCACCATCAGGAAGCCGTTCGACGTCGCCGAGCTCCTCGCGCTCATCCGCGCGACCCTCGCTCAGCGGAAGCCCTAGTCGTGCTAACCTCGCGCGCCGCGAATACCGGCGCAAACCGCACCGGTTCTTCAGTGTCACGGCCCCGTAGCTCAGCAGGATAGAGCGTCGGTTTCCTAAACCGCAGGTCGGGCGTTCGAGTCGCCCCGGGGCCACCATTCCTCTACACCAACTTCGTGCTGCGCGACGCGAACGCCGCAAGCTGATCGTCGAGCTTCCTGGTGATGTCGCTGATGGAACCTGCGCTGAACGAGTGGCCGCAAGCTCCTCGGTGATCGTCTTGACCTTCCGCGTCGACACACCTTGGACGTACGTCTCGGTGAGCGCGGCGAACAGCGCCTTCTCGCTCCGCTGGTACCGCTCGAACAGCTCGGTACGGAACCGTCCGGCCCGGTCCTGCGGAACCCGCAACTCGGCTTCCGGGACAGGTGAGCCACGAGCCTGCGGGCTCATGGCTCATTTGACCGTTGGAGGCGCCTCGTTCAGGAGCAGCCAATAGAGTCCGAGTTGCCGGGCGGCCCTGATGAACTCCTCGAAGTTCACCGGCTTGCTCACGTAGCTGTTTGCGCCGAGCCGGTAGCCCTCGATCAGATCGCGCTCCTCGGTGGAGGAGGTGAGGATGACCACGGGCTGGAGGGCGGTGCGGGCGTCCGCGCGGATGCGACGGAGCACTTCGAGGCCGTCGAGCTTCGGTAGTTTGAGATCGAGGAACACCACCGCTGGCGGCACGCTCAGGTCGCGTCCGGTGAATCGGCCCGTGCCGAACAGGTAGTCCAGGGCCTCCACGCCGTCGGTGGCCACCACGATGCTGTTGCCCAGGTGATGCGCGTCGAATGCCCGCAAGGTGAGCTTCACATCATCGGGGTTGTCTTCGACGAGCAGGATGACACGGCTCATTGGTTTGTCCTCATGGCCACTGATTCGGTCCCGAAATCGAACCAGAACGTCGCGCCCTGGCCGACCACTCCTTCAGCCCAGACCCGACCGCCGTGGCGGTCGACGATCCGCCGCACCGTGGCGAGGCCGATGCCGGTGCCCGGGAAGTCCTCGGTGCCGTGCAGACGCTGGAACGCGCCGAACAGTTTACCGGCGTACGCGGGGTCGAAGCCGGCTCCGTTGTCCCTGATGTAACAGGCCAGCCGCCCGTTGACCTGCTCCGCGCCCATGGTGACGTGGGCGCGCTCGCGCTTGCCGGTGAACTTCCACGCGTTGCCCAGCAGGTTCTCGACGACCACACGGAGCAGGCGGTGATCGGCGTGTGCCGTGAGCCCTTCGGCCACGACCAGCTCCACGACGCGATCCGGCTCACGCTGCCGCAGCTCGCCGGCGACGTCGCGTGCCAGGGCGGTCAGGTCCACCCTCTCGCGAGACAGATCGGCTCGGCCGACGCGCGAGAGCTTGAGCAGATCCTCGATGAGTTGCCCCATGCGCTGGGCCGCGGCGCGAATGCGGGAGAGGCTGTCCCGCCCCTCGTCGTCGAGCCTGGCGGCGTAATCTTCCTGCACCACGCGGCTGAAGCCGTCAATGCTGCGCAGCGGCGCGCGCAGGTCGTGAGAGACGGAGTAGCTGAACGCCTCCAGCTCCTTGTTGGCGGCGTCCAGCGCGGCCGTGCGGTCGCGCACGCGCTGCTCGAGCTCCGCGTTGAGCTGCTGCAGCGCCTCCTCGGCGTGCTTCCGCGCGGTGACGTCGGAGAACGTGCAGGCGTATTGACCGGGCGCGGGCTGAAAGGCCGACACTTCGAAGCAGATCCCCAGGGACTCCGCGCGCATCTCGAAGTGCGCCGGCGCGCCGGTCAGTGCGACGCGGCCGAAGGTGTCGATCCAGGCCGGCTCCAGCGCCGGGAACACCTCGAGCAGGGTCTTGCCGAGCACTTCGTCCGGCCTCCTGCCGGTGATGCGCTCGAACGCGGGATTGACGGCGAGGTAGCGGCTGTCGACCGGCCGGCCCTCCCGGTCGCAGATGATCTCGTTGTGCGCAAATCCGTTCTGCATCTCACGGAAAAGCGTCGCGTAGCTCTCTTCGCTGGCGCGCAGCGCCAGGTGCGCCTGTTCGCGCCGCTGGCGCTCCTCGACGACGTCCATCAGCAGATTCAACGCCGCCCGGCGGGACTGGCGCAGCGCGTCCTCCGTGGTCTTGCGATCGGTGACGTCCAGCAGGCATCCACGCACGACGGCTCCGGGGCCGTCCGGCGTGCGTTCCACGACCTGGCCGATCACGGACAGCCATCGGACCGTGGCGTCGGGGTGAACCACCCGGAAGTCGAACTGGTAGGTGTCCGGTCCGCCGGAGGCGACCGATCGTTGAATGATCTCGAGTGAGAGTGCGCGATCATCGGGATGTGTCGCCTGCAGGAAGGTGTTCAACTCCCACCGAGCCTGCCTCGCAAGGCCGTAGAGCCCATCGTGGTTGGACGAGCGTTCCATGCTGTCGGAGGCCACCCGATACTCCCAGACGGCCACGCCGGCCATTTCGGTCGAGAGACGCAGCCGTTCCTCGCTCTCCTGCAGCGCCGCCTCGGTCCGCTTGCGTTCCGTGATGTCCACGAACGTCACGCCGCATTGGTTCAGGCCGGCCCGGTACGCCGTCACGGCGTAGTAGACGCCCAGGAGCTCGGACCCCTGCTCGAACTCCTGCGGCTCTCCGGTCAGCGCGATTCTGCCGTACCTCCCAATCCAGTCGGCGGCGTCGTGCTCGATACCGGGCAGGACGTGCGTCAGGCGCTGGCCGATGACGGAGTGGAGCTCCAGGCCGGTGGTCTCCGCAAATCTGCGGTTCGCCGCGAGAATCACCAGGTCGGCGGGGACACAGCGTTCTTCCAACACGACTTCGAAGAGCACGAACCCGGCACTCATGTTCTCGAAGAGTCCCCGGTGTCTCTGCTCTGATTCGATCAGACCGCGCTCCGCCTGCCGGCGCTCGGTGATGTCCTCTCCGATGCTGGCGACCCCTCCGACCTGTCCGTCGGCGTCGCGAACGAAGGAGTTGCTCCACGCGATGAGGCGCCGTTCCCGGTGCCGCGTGACGATTTCGTTCTCGAACCGCGCGGGCAGTTCACCGCTGGCAATGGCCGCGTCGAAGAGCTCTCGAACCTGAGCGCGCATCTCGGAGGGGAGGAACGTCTCGAACCAGCTCCTGCCCAGAACTTCTGCGCGCGACCATCCCGTCAGGGCGAGCAGGTAATCGCTGCAGAGGAGAATCCGGCCCGAGCGGTCCAGCATGAGGCCGATGAGGGCGACGCTTTCCAGGACCGTGTGCAGGCGTAGCTCGCTGAGCTCCAGCGCCTTCCCGAGTGCAGCCTGTCCCTGTCGGAACCGGGCGCGCTGCCGTCGCCAGAGGAGGGCTACCACGGCTCCCGCGCCGACGAGCAGACCGAGGAGCATGCCAACCAACTGCCTCAGACGCGAGCCCAGGGGCGCATACGCTTCCGTTCTCTCCCTGAGGGCCACGAGAAACCAGGGAGAACCCGGGACGGCGCGCACCGCGGCCAGGGCCACCTCATCCCTGTAGTTGATTCCCTCCACGATCCCTTCATGACCCAGCGCAGCGCGCACGGCAGGCAGGTAGCTCTCGGTGATTGGTCTTCGAAGCCTCAAGGCGGCGTTCGGCCGGAATCGCAGGTCGTTCAGGTAGACGACTTCGTTTCCTTCGCGGCGAACGAGCAGAGTCTCGGCCGTCCTGCTGGGCACGGGCCAGCGGCCGATGAACGGATACAGATAGGTGCCGGGATCGATCTGCAGGACCACCACACCCAGCGGCCGGTCGCCGTCCGCTCGGTCGCGGATCGGAACCAGGACGCTCAGGAAGATGCGCTGGCTGCGATCGTGCCGGTAGAAATCCTGAAAGACCGGCTGGCCTGATCGCAGGACGCCGGCCACCCGTGCCACGATCGTGGCCGACACTCCCGTGTCCCGTTCGGGTACCGACAGTTGCGCCACGCCGCGGGGATCCAGCACGAAGATCCGCTCGTACTGGAGGTGGGACTCATACTTGCCGAGCCACGCCTCCAACTGCTCCCGTGCGACCGTGTCCGATGGGCGCGCGAGGAATCGGCGCACCAGGTGGGCGAATGCGGGATTGTCCGCGAAAGTGGCGGCGTCGCCCAGGCGCTCCCGCCGATACTGCACGAGCTCGCTCACCTTCAATTCTGCAATGGCCAGCAGTTGCTGCTCCGTCTCGGCTCGGAACTGCCGCTCGATGCTGCGGTAGTACCCATAGCCGCTGGCCACGATGCTTATTGCCAGCAGCGCGAAGATCAGGGAGAAGACGATGGTGAGCCGGGAATCGTCGCCTGACGGGCTGCGAGCCGACCCGTCCCAGCGATGCGCCAGCGCCAGCAGGGACACGCCCAGAGCCAGAAAAGCGAGAATCGTGTTGAGCGCCGGGGGAATGAACCTTCCTCCGTAAAGCAACGGCGTGCCGAAGGCGTACGCCAGCAGGAAGGTGAAGACGGCTGCCAGCAGCAGACCTGCGACGCCAACGGCCAGTGCGACGCGCCACCGATGGGTGTCGGAGCGCGGAAGCCACGCCAGGAATGACACACCGGCGAGCAGGAAGCAGACGGACGTCGGCATCGCCATGTGCCCGAGGGGCGCGCCGGCAACCGTCCCCTCGACGTTCATGCCGAGGTGTTCGCCCGCCCAGTGGATGTTCAGCACGCTCAGCCCGAGCAACAGCAACGCCGAGAGCGAGCCGGCGGCGACGAGTACGCCACCTCCCGCCCGGGCCCGCGGGCTCTCGGGCGACGAGGCGAGCCAGGCAATGGCTGCGCCAAACAACAGAAACAGCACCGCGGTGCTCGGTGCCATCGGGATCCGTCCGGCGCCGAAGCTGGCGAGCAACGGCCATCCGAATACCCACCCGATCAGTGTCAGGAGCCCGAAACCGATGGTGATCGCGCCCGCTGCCAGCGGGATCAGGTCGCGCCGGTCCGCCAGTCCGGCGGGGCGCTCGGTCGGCTCGCGAGAGGTCATGTCGTGGGACTCGGGCTCAGTCGGTTTTGTGCCGCGCCGGTTCGCCCAGACGCCGGCACAGCTCGTTGATCTCCTGCTTCAGCTCGATCATGCGCACCTCGCGATCGACCATGGTGCGGTTGAAGCGCTCCAACTCGTCGTTGCTGGCGCGCAGCGCCGCGGCCTGCTGAACCAGCGCCTCCTCCGTTCGTTTGCGCATGGTGATGTCCTGGGCGGCCCCCCAAAGCGCCGTCGTCTCGCCCTCCGAATTCCTTACGGCTTCACCGCGCACCCACATCCATCCTGTGCTGCCGTCCGGCTTCCGCATCTCCAACTCCAGTTCGTACGGAACGCCAGTGGCTCTTGTGTTGGCCAGCGCGGTGGATAACGCCTGCCAGCTCGCAGGTGTGAACAGCTTTGCATGTTCCGTGTAGGGCGGGGTCGGCAGGGCCGGATCGAAACCGTACATGCGGTACAGCTGCTCGGTCCACGTGACTTGGTTTGTCGCCACATCCAGACGCCAACTGCCAATGTGGGCAATCTGCTGCGAGTTCTTCAAGTCCCGCTCGTTCGCCTCCAGGGCGGCGTTCATTTCCATCAGCTGGAGTCGCTGAAAGGTCATGTCGCTGATGAGCTGCGTCATACCCAGCAGAAACTCCATCGCCGTCTCGACCTTCGCCTGTGAAACGACGGGGACCTCGTCGAGGGCGTGTAAATAGGCATCGTCAGCGAACTGGTACATGGCGGCCTGCGCTCGGAACCGGGAGCGGTCGGGCGCATCGAAGAAGAACTGACCGGAAAACAGGTTGGCGACATGCGCTCCATTGACCACCAGCGGCACGGCCACATCGACCAACCCGTTCAGGCATTGATAAAAGTGATACTTCCTGCCCTGCTCCATGGCACCCGCGAGCACCGTATCGCTCGTGGTGCAGTTGCGCGCCGCCTCGGGATGGAGACGGTGGAAGTCCGTACAGATCCGCCGCCAACCGGACTTTGCGAGCACCTTCCCCTCGAGATCGAGAATGGCCGTGACGAATCCGGTCGTCTTGTTGAAACCGTCGAGCAGGGCTGAGACCCTCTCGAAATCGATGACATCGAGAATCCTGACGGTCATGTGCGCTCGTCCCGGTCGTCGGTCCGCTTCGCAGGACCGAGCGCGCCCCGCACGACCGTCAGCAGACGGTCCTCGGTGAACGGCTTGTGAAGCGTCACCTTCTCGGGTGCATTGACGCCGTAGGAATCAAGCGTGTCCTGGGCGTAGCCGGACATCAGCACCACTCGCATGGCGGGCCGGCTTCCGGCAAGGGTGCGGGCGACCTCAACGCCGTTGATGGTGGGCATGACGACGTCGCTGAGCAGGAGGTCGATCGCGGGCGACGTGCGGGCCACTTCCAGTGCTTCGGAGCCGTCTCTCGCCTGCAGAACGGAGTAGCCGTTCGTCTTCAGAGTGGTGGAAACGAGGTGCCGGACGAGCGGGTCGTCCTCGACGACGAGGATGGTCTCGGTCCCGCGCAGGTCCACGATGGCCGGCTGGTCGACGGGCGAAACCTGGAGGGGATTGCGAGGTTCCGAGGCCGGCAGGAGCACATGGAAGGTCGAACCGCGGCCAGGCTCGCTGGCGACGCGGATCAGCCCCCCCGCACGTGTGACCAGCCCATAGACGATCGACAGACCCAGCCCGGTTCCCTTGTCCTTCGGCTTGGTCGTGAAGAAGGGATCGAAGATGCGCTGCAAGGTGCCCGTGTCCATGCCGGCCCCGTCATCGATGACCGCGAGGAGGACATGGGGTACGCCGCCATCGCCGCCCGCGGAAGTCACTTCTTCGGACGGGGCATCTCGAACGACGATGCGGATGTGGCCTCCCTGCGGCATCGCGTCGCGCGCGTTGACGACGAGGTTCATCAGGACCTGCTCGAGCTGACCGCGATCGCCGTAGATGTTCGACACCTCGAGGTCCAGGTCCAGATCGAGAATCACATCCTCGGTCACCAGACGCAGCAACATCTCGCGGAAGTCGCGGACGACCGCAGCCGCCGACAGGATCTCCGCCTTGACCGGATCGGGCCGGCTGAAGGCGAGGAGTTGCCTGGTCAGCGCCGCGGCGCGTTGGCCGGCATCCATGATTGCCTCGACCCGCCTGAGCAGAGGTTCGTTTCCCGCCGCCAGAACCGAGAGCACCTTGCCCTGCAGCAGTACCGCCATCAGGATGTTGTTGAAATCGTGGGCGATGCCGCCCGCCAGCCGTCCCACGGCCTCCATCTTCTGCGCCTGGACGAGCTGTTGTTGCGATTCGTGCAGCGCCGCTTCGCTGCGCTTGCTCTCGGTGATGTCCTGAGTGACTCCGACGTAGCCCGTGGCTTGCCCGGCTTCATCGAGGATGGCCGAGATCGACGCGACAGCCCAGTACAACTCGCCGGACTTTTTCCGGTTCAGCAGTTCACCGCGCCACTCGCCGCCGGCCGAAAGCGTATCCCACAGCTCGCGATAGACCTCGGGTGGAGTCTGGCCGGACTTGAGCATCCGCGGGTTCCTGCCGCTCGCCTCTTCGGCCGGGTAGCCCGTGTCGAGCGTGAAGCGGCGATTGACGTACTCGATGGTGCCGTCAGGCGAGGTGATGATCACCGCGGCCGGGCTCGACTCGACTGCCTGGGAGAGCCTTCGGATGAGGGCGGTGCGCTCACGCTCCAGCCTCCGGTGTGCGAGTGCGGAGCCGATGGCCGCCGGCAAGCGAGCAAGGTGCTCCTTGATGACGTAGTCGGCGGCTCCTGCTCGCATGCATTCGACCGCGACCTCTTCGTTCTGTGATCCGGTGACGATGATGACCGGGACGGCCGGAGCATGCTCGCGCGCCAGTTTCAGGGCACGCATGCCGTCGAACTCGGGAAGCGAATAGTCCGAAATGACGATGTCCGGCCGGAACGAGTGCAGTTCGCCGAGAAAGGAGATCTCCTTCTCCACGCGCCGGGCCTCGATCGACATGCCGGCGCGGGACAGTTCCCGCCAGATCAATTCCGCGTCGTCAGCAACGTCTTCAACATGCAGCAGTCGGATCGTGTCGCTCATGGCACTCCATCAGGAACGAGAGTCTGGTCGAGCGGGGCCCGGTGCGGGCTGGCCGGCCTCCCGACGAGGCGCCGCAGCGGGAGGGCAGAGCACGGCGGCCGGAGTCCGCATCAGTGTAAGTCACACTATCGCACCTGCTGGAGATCTCGCCCCCCTGGATCACGGTTCAATGCGAACTGACGCACGATCCAGCTCAGAGCGCTCCTCCGGCGGGAATGTGCCGTGACAGCCGCCGCATAGTGGCGTGATCGGCCATTTCCGTTTCGTGTCCGGCGCTCGGGCCGCGGCGCGCGCGAGTTAGTTAGTTAGCCGCGTCGTGAAAGAACAGACGGAACGGGTGCTCGACGATGGAAAAGGCCGATGAAGAGGGCGAGGAACGGCAGCACCGCCCAAAACGAGCCAGTTCCTATCCACACGCTGATCCCGAGGACGACGGTCACTGCGCAGGTGAGAACCGTCCCGAGTAGAACCTGTCGATAGCGGGCGCTGATGCGAGATGCGAGGTAGCCCAGGGCGATGGCAGCGGCGATGAACAACGTCAGGAGGATCGCACCACCCCACGCGTTCGGTTCAACGCAATCGTGACAAATGCTGAAGTCCATGACGTCTCGACCGGCTCACGGCCCTGCGCTTCACCCGCAGCCGGCACGCGCCTCCGCTACTTCCTGGTGGCGAAGACGAGCAACAGACCGCCGGCGACAATGGCGCCGACGCCAGCCCACATCGGCACGTTGACGGTCTGCTTTTCTTTTGCGGACACCTCGAGTGGACCGAGCTTCACAACGGTCGTGTCCTTCGTGTAGCTGAACCCGCCATAGGCGAGGCCGAGGATGCCAACGACGATGAGGACGATTGCCAAGACTTTGACTGGATTCATGAAGAGGGGCCCCTTGCCGCAAGGTTAACCATGTTGTGCGTTGATTGCCACCGGCATTTCAATCGAACGCGCAACGACTCCTCTTCGCAGCGGACCTGCACTCCGACGATTGCGTCCCGCTCCGAATCGCAAGCGCCGGGCCCCGGGACGCTCGTCGGCAACGAGATCCACGGTCGTGTGCCGTCGCCAGCGCCCGCCGTCAGGGCCCTGGCTGTACGACCACCTCTCCGCCTTTCATCACGAACGTCACCCGGCGCGTGGTCGTGATGTCGCGCGTGGGATCGCCGCGCACGGCGATCACGTCGGCGAGCAGCCCTGGTGCGAGGCGGCCGAGGCGGTCCTGCTGGCCGAGGATCTTCGCGTTGACTGACGTCGCGGCGAGCAGGGCCTGCGCGGGGGTCATTCCGCCTTTCACCATCCACTCGAGCTCGCGGTAGTTGTCACCATGTGTGAAGACCCCGACGTCGCTGCCGCAACCAATCGTCACGCCGTTCTCCAGCGCGAGCTTGAACGATGCGAGCGCCTCCTTCAGGTCGTCCGGGTACGGCGTGGTCCCCCGCTTGTAGCCGCTGAAGTATTCGAGGTACGCCTCCTGCGCGGTCAGCGTCGGGAAGAACGCGACGCCGCGCTCGGCCATCAGACGGAAGACCTCGGCCGTCCCGCCGTCGCCATGCTCGATCGTGTCGACGCCCGCGAGCGTTGCCCGGCGCATTCCTTCGGGAGTGTTCGCGTGAGCGGAGACCCGGCGTCCGGCGCCGTGCGATTCCTCGACGAGCGTCTCGAGTTCCGCGAGCGAGAAGGTCGGCGCGTTCACCCCGCCGCGACGGTAGTCCGCATAGACCTTGATCCAGTCCGCCCCGTGGCCGATCTGCTCGCGCACGGCCCGCAGGATCTCGGCGGTGCCGCTTGCCTCCTGTGCACCTTTCGGCGGGTCGAACTCCGGGGCAAAGCCGCCCGGCCCAGGGCCGTAGCTCGCGGTGGCGACGATCGCCCGCGTCGCGATCAGCAGGCGAGGACCCGGGATGCGCCCTTCGTCGATCGCGCGCTTCAGCGATACGTCGGCGTACGCAGCGCCCTCGGTCCCGAGATCGCGAAGCGTCGTGAAGCCGGCCATCAACGTATCTCGGCTGTAGAGCGTCGCCGCGATCGTGCGGTACGCGAGCGGCTCCTTCAGGACCTGGTCGTTCCAGAGCGTCTCGTTGTACGGGTGGAGGAAGACGTGCGAGTGCGCGTCGATCAGCCCGGGGAGCAGCGTCATTCCGGGCAGATCGATCGTGGTCGTGTTCGCAGGGACCGTGACCTCTGACGCCGGGCCGACCGCAGCGATCTTTTCTCCTGAAACGAGGACGACCCACCCTTCGCGCGTCGCCGTTCCCGAAGCATCGAACACCCGCTGCGGTTTCAGAAGGATGTTCTTTGGCGCAGACGCGACCTGCTCCGCTGCGAAAAGCCGGAAGCACGCGGCGAGGAAGAGGAACGCGAGCGAGAGCGTGATGACCCGACGGACCATGAGAGTTCTCCTTCCCGGATGTGCAAACGCAAGCTGAGCGAGGGCGCTGTATTCGCGTTAGGCGACGCCCGTGAGTTCCATCGCGGAGGATTCGGCCAGCGCAATCGAAACGGCGGCGACGGTGTCGGTTGGTGTGAGGTCCGTGCCATTCCACTGAACGTATCTGGCCGCTCTGATGATGACGTTGTCAGGTGCGAGCGTCGCGTCGCGCGGTTGGGCCACCTTGAGATGCATGGTGACGCCATCGGACGTAGCAAAGAAGACGTGAACTCCAGCGCTGATGAGGTTAACCGATGTCAGGACGAGCGCAGCTCCAGGCTTGTCGGGCGGCGGCGCGCCCCACAGCCGAATGTCCACTTCGTGATTTCGGAAGTCACCAAGAGCGCGGGTAAGTGGTACTCGGGAAGTCGCGAGGCTTGTTGCGAGGAGGAGTAGCGGCAGCGGCAGAAGGAGGAAGAAAATCGTCTGCCCCGTCACCGCGCCAAGTACCACGGCGGATGCGGCGAGCAGCGAGAACAGGATGCGAGCAGGTGCTGGACGCATGCAGGATGCCGGGCGATGTCACTTCCGTCGGCTGACGGATCAGCGCTCACCGGCGTTGAACCGCATGCCACAGAGTAGCGCACTCGGGACTCACGCGGCGCGGCCCAAGGGCAGGTGCAGGGCGGAGTTAGTTAGACGCCGGGTGCGCTAAACTCAGCGCGTGACTGACCGAGCAGAAAACCTGCTGGGCGAAGCGCTGAGGCTTTCGGACGCCGAAAGGGCCGAGCTCGCCACGCGCTTGATCCAGAGCCTCGATCCTGAGCGCGACTCGGATGTCGATGCCGCATGGGCTGCCGAGATCGAGCGCCGCTGCGCCGCTCTCGATTCGGGTGAAGCCGTGACGTCCGACTGGACCGAAGTTCGCGAGCGGATCGAGCGTGACATCTTTGGCCGGTGACTGTTCGCTTCGACTCCGAGGCTGAGGCCGAACTCCGCGCTGCGATCACGTGGTATGAGCGTGAGCGTTCGGGACTGGGGGACGAGTTCTGGACCGAGGTTCAGCATGCCCTCAGTCTCATCGAGGAGCACCACGAGATCGGCGGCAGGATCCAGCGAGTGAGGGTTCGAGGAATCACCCGCCGCTTGCCCGTCCGGCGCTTCCCGTATTTCGTGGTCTACCGCGATCGCGGTGACTGGATCGAGATTGTTGGGGTGGCACATCAAAGTCGCCGACCTGGGTACTGGCGGTCGCGAGGCGGCTAACGGCCCTGCGGTTCAGCGGCTTCGGCCCACACGCGCAGAGCGTGACGCCATTCTAGAACTCCCGGCGGGCCGAAGTCCGCTGCAGCCGCTTAGTCAGGCGACGGCCGGCGACGCGGGCAAGTGGTGCTGACGCCACACGTAGAGGTACCAAAAAATCGGCATCGATACCGGCGCGCCAAAAAACAGGACGACCGCCCAGAGCGCCTTCATGTCATTTCGTACCGCATCGGTCTTGAACAGAAAGACCGTGTAGAAGGCGAGCAGCGCGAGCATGAGAACCATGACGCCGAGGTGGATGGCCATGAAGAGCTCAAAATGGTCGAACACCGGGTTCCTGTCCGGACCTGCGGCGACGCTCACGAAGAAGCTGGCAAAAAACAGTGCCATATAGATCGATGGCAAGACGGTCAGTAGCGCGACCAGGATCTTTACCGGTGTCGAGAGTTGCATATGCTTCCTCGTCTAACGTCTTGCCGCTCAGCCGCGGCAACCGCACGGAAAGAGTAGCGCACAGTCGCACCAAGTCTCGACGCTTCATCGCGCGGCTTCGGAGACGGCAGATGCCACACCGCCCACACCATGCCCAGCACCACGCTTCCAAGCGTATAACCGAAGTACCCGGCGAGCCGGGGCAGCGCGTATCCCCGCCACCCGACTTCTTCGCCGGCCTGGCCGCCCAGGACGGTTGAAAGGACGGTGGCGGCGAGGATGAGATACCAGAGGCCGGCGCCAAACGTTGGCCACGTGCCGAGGACGAGGCGATGAAGGATCGCTACGGTCAGCTTGACTGCAGCCATGAAGCCCAATGCGAAACCGTAGAGGTGAGGCGCGGAACGCCAGGCGAGCAGCGGCTTGAGAAGCGCAGCCACACCCGCAGTGCCACTCTCCTGCGCGGTCAACCCGATCGCAACGAAGCCGGGAGCGAAGACCCCGATGAAGAGAAGGAGGGCCTGCACAGAGGCATTCGCGCCGGCGTCCGGCATTCGATGAGAGAGGATCGCAACCGCCGCAAAGCAGGGCCAGGTCACGGCGAAAGTTGCGCCGAAGAACACTAGAGGTGAGTTCTTCGATCTCGCGGGCACGATGCACCACTGTACGCAGCGGAGACTTTCGCGGTTTCGAGCATCGGCGCCAGTATCTGCCGAAGCGGATGTCGATGGCTGACGTGACGCAGGCAGACTGCGCCGCCATCGCCGATCGCCTCAATCGTCGGCCGCGAAAGCGGTACGGCTACGCGACGCCGATGGAACGTCTCGATGAGCTGAGGCGGGTGGAGCGAGGCCTCTCTCCCTCATTGAACGTACAGCACGTACAA
>JBAQWH010000362.1:0-6239 GCA_049298815.1 Thermoanaerobaculia bacterium
GTCGCGGGTGACGCCCGCCGCGCGCAGCGCCGCGGTGTTCGCCCACCCCGCGTGGCCATCGATCCGCTTGAGCCAGACCGGATGGCCCGCGATCGCTCCGTCGAGTGATGCGGCGGCCGGGAACTGCTTCACGTCCCAGTCGTTCTGATCCCAGCCGCGGCCGAGAACCCAGTCGCCCGGAGGAGTCGACCCCGCGCGCTCTGCGACACGCGACGCGATCTCCGCGACCGACTTCGTGTCGACGAGGTTCACCGTGTCGAGCGCGAGTCCGAGCCCGTAGAGGTGCGCATGGGCATCGATGAGCCCAGGGACGATCGTCGCCGAGGATGCGTCGACCACCTTCGCATTCGGGTAGCGGCCGCGGATCTCGGCGGCCGGTCCGATTTCGCGGATCGTCCCGTTCTCGACGTAGAGCGCGTGATTCTTCTGCGGTGTCTGGTCCGGGCCGGCGAGCACCGTGCCGCCGACGAAGACCGTTCCTTCGTTCTTCATCGTCTCGTTCGTTTTAGTCGATTGTGCGGGGGAGCAGGCGAGGAGGGCGAGCAGTGCGGAAACAGCGGCGAAGCGCATGGGGGAAGAGTAATGGGGGAAGAGTGAAGAGTGAAGAGTGAAGAGTGAAGAGTGAAGAGTGAAGAGTGAAGAGTGAAGAGTGAAACGGACCCCTTTCACTCTTCACTCTTCTTCCTTCACTCTTCCTACGTCTCTCCCCACTTCAGCTTCGTGCGCAGGACGTCGAAGTAGTTCTTGTCGGGCGACTGCACGAGGAGGACGCGCTCCTCGGATCGCGTGATCCGCACGTGGTCGGTGTCGTGGAGGTCAAAGCCCTCCTGGCCGTCGAGCGTGAGGAAGATGTCCTGCTGGTCGGGGGTGGTCAGGGTGATCTCGACGTCGAGCTCGTCGGGGAGGACGATCGGCCGGTTCGTCAGCATGTGGGGGCAGATCGGCGTGATGACGAGAGCGCCCATCGTTGGATAGATGATCGGGCCGCCGGCCGAGAGGTTGTAGGCGGTCGATCCGGTCGGCGTCGAAACGATCAGGCCGTCCCCGCGGAAGGTCGAGACGAAGAGCCCTGCGACGCTGACCCGCATCTCGATCATCCGCGCGATCGCGCTCTTGTTGATCGCGACGTCGTTGAGCACGCGGTACTTCCGGTTCGGATCGCGCCCGGGGCCGTGCGCCGTCACGTTGAAGGTGACGCGCGGCTCGACGAGGTAGTTGCCCTCGAGCACCCGCTGGAGCACCGCCGGGAACTCCTCGACGCGGATCTCGGTGAGGAAGCCGAGGGTGCCGACGTTGACGCCGATGATCGGCACCTGCTCGGACGCGTGGCGCGCGACGGCCAGCAGCGTGCCGTCGCCGCCGAACGTGATGAGCAGGTCGCACGAGCGGCCGAGGACGTCCTTCGGCGCGGAGGCGCGGGCCTCGCCGATCTCTGCGGCGGTCTGCTCGTCGAAGATCACCGCGAGGCCGCGGTCGCGAAGGTCGGCCGCCACGTGCTGCGCGTAAGCGAGCGCAGCCTGCGAAGTCACCTTCGCTGAGATTCCGATGGTCTGCATCCTGTGCGGCCGTCCTGTCGGTCTCCGGCGTCCGCCGGAGCGCGAAGAGTAACGGAAGCGCTGCGCGACGCAAAAGTTCTTGACGCACGCTGCGGTCGTTCGCGTCGACAACTCCAAGCCAATCAGAAGTTTACGTTGCGCACGCTCATGGCTGTCCGATTGAAGTTCCCCCGCCGCGAAAGGAGGTGATCGCGGAGGGAAAGAGAACACGAAGGAAAAGGCCAAACGGTCCTGTGTGGAACAAACAGCCAATCGGAGTTTCAAAACCAACCACCAACTGAATGAAAGGAGGGAATGACCCCATGTTGCGGAAGTCCCATTACATCGTCACCTTTGCGATCGTCCTCCTGGCGATCGGCACCCCTCTCTTCGCGGCCGACGCGGCAGCTCCTGCCGTCGGCATCGTCAACATCAACACCGCCGACGTGAGCCAGCTGACGAACCTCCCCCGCGTGGGAGAGAAGAAGGCGCAGCTGATCGTCGACTACCGGACGCAGAACGGCCCGTTCAAGAAGCCGAGCGACCTGATGCAGGTCAAAGGCTTCGGCGCCAAGACGTTCGAGCTGCTCTCGCCGTACGTGACCGTCGAAGGCAAGACGACCCTGACCACCAAGATCAAGGCGCCGTCCCGCCGGAAGACCGCCCAGAAGCCCGCCTCCCAGGCGTCCGACTAGGACGCTCCCGCCTCACATCCCACCGGGGCCGCCGCTGCGCGCGGCGGCCCGTCATCGCAAACGAGAAGGAGGTCCTGCCGTGATTCGCCACGGACAGAGAGGATTCACGCTCATCGAGATGTCGGCGACCGTGTCGATCATCGGGCTGCTCGTGCTGGTGGCGGTCCCTTCGTTCTCGAGCCTCCGCCGCAACGCTGCGGCCCGCGTCGCTGCCAAAGACCTCGGCGCAATCTTCCACCTCACGAGATCGCGCGCGATCGCACGCGGGACCAACTCGGGACTGAAGTTCGTCAAGCTCGGCGGCGAGTGGCAGTTCGCCGTCTACGACGACGGAGACCGGGACGGCATCCGCAACGACGACATCACGAAACGCGTCGACCGGCTCGTCGTTCCACACCGGCCGGTCTTCCAGCAGACCGACATCGCCACGATCGGACTTCCGTCGTACTCGATCGTCGATCCCGACGGAGACAAGCTCCCGCCGACCCGTTCCCCGGTCGTATTCGGCAACTCGACGATCTGCTCGTTCTCTCCGACCGGCGAATCGAGCCCGGGCACGATCTACGTGACGAACCGCCGGGACGAGCTGTACGCGGTCCGCGTCTACGGCAACACCGCGAAGATCCGCGTGCTCCGCTACGACCGGGCGTCGCGAAAGTGGAGTCCGCGATGAGGCGCTCAGGGAGCCGCGCGGCGGACCACCAGGCGCTCGGCCTCGTAGGTCTGGATCGCGGAGACGGACGTGCTCCGGAGGAACGCGTCGTCGAACGCCTCGGTGATGATCCGGCCGTCCATGTCGCGACCGACCGGAAGACCCGCGGCGAAGAGGACCGTCGGAACGATGTCGACCACGAACGCGGCTGCAGCGTTCTCACGGGGGGCAGTCCCGTCGCCTTCGACCAGGACGAAGCCGTGGTCTGCGCCGGGCGGCTCCTGCGAGAGCGCCCTCGCCAGGATCGCGAAGACGGTCGACGGCATCTCAGGGAGTACCACGGCGGAAGGGGAGCAGACGACGAGAAGGTGGTCGGGATAGTTGCGCCTGAGCCTGGCCAGCATCTCGTCGAGCTCCTGAGCGTACGTGCGGAGTGTCGCCCCTCGCGGCTCCGAAGCTGGAGGGAGCTCGTTCGACGCGACGTGCAAGACCTTCTGCGCTTCCGAGAAGCCCTCGAGAGCGACGACCGAGAGCGCCTGGCGATCGGAACCGGCCACGGCCGCGACCGCCGCGCGATCGGTCACAAGTGCCTGCGCGAGACGCTCCCGTCCAGCGCCCGCCGCCGCAAAGTGGTCCTCGACGTCCGGCCGGCGCGGCGTCCGGAGGAGCGACGACGCGGTGACGACGCGGGAGGCATCGCCAGGGCGCACAGCCTGCCAGTTGACGACGGTGGCGCCGACCTGCAGCCGCTCGAATGCACCCCACAACGGCAAGGCCGCGCCGGAGGGGAGTTGCGCCGAGATCCGGTCCACCGGCGGGATGAGTCCCCACGCCTGGAAGAAGACCCCGCTCGGCAGCATGAGGAACGGGTCGCGGGGGTTCAGAGGAGTCCGGTAGGAGAACCTCCCCGTGACGAGGTGGCGGTACGGCAGCTTCCCGGTCGCGAGCGATGCCCAGAGCGATTTCGGACTCGTTGTGGGGAATGGCTCGAGCCGGGCGAAGTAGCCCCGCTTCGCCGCCGCCTCGAAGTGCGGCAGCCGCCCTTCGCCCCGCATCGTCAGGATCCAGTCGTGCGGGAGGTTGCGAATGGCGACCAGCATGACCGGACGTTTCGCGCCGACCTCCCCGATCGTCGCGACCACCACCTGCCGGCGCTCGGTCCGGTAGCTCTCGCGTCTCTGATAGAGGAAGAACGCGGAGATCGCGATGAGCGCCACGCCGATGACGAAGATCGTGCGGGAGCGGCGGCGGTCCGCATTCCTCTCCATCACCCAGAGGCCGAGGAGAACGAACGCGGTGAAGGTGATCACGTTCGTCGCCTTCGCCAGCATCCGCACCGCACCGATCGGCAGGTAGATCCGGACGTACTCGAGGTGGATCCAGTAGATCGCCGTCGCGATGAACGCCGCGAGGACGACGAACCCGAATCCGTTGGAGTGGTAGTTCACGGGTCGCCCGAAGAGCCGAACGCGCAGCGCCCGGAATCCCCAGAGGATCGATCCGAACAGGAGTCCGCACGTCAGTCCGAACACGATCGTGAAGATCGCGAGCCTGAGCGGAGTCATCTCCACCTGCGGGTTCAGGAAGAAGAGCAGGTGCGCCATGTAGAGGCCGAAGATGGCGCCCGCCAGAAATCGTTTGAGGTATCCCCACCGGATCGGCATGGACGGACCCGAAGTGTAGCAATCGGGAGCGAGCGATGCTGACGGCCGATGCGATTCGCTCAGCCGCAGGCCCCGAGGCAGCCGAGGAGATCTTCCGCGGCCTCGGCTATCTGGTCGCGCCGGTGGACGTCGATCCGGAGGAGTGGCGGCGGGGCGGTGTCGCGCTCCCCTGGAACGGCCAGGCCCGCCTCCGCCTCGCCTCGCGGCTCGCGGCCTTCGATCTCTTCACGCTGACCGGCGATCCCGGCGAAGAGCAGGTCGCCGCGTTCCTTCGTGCGTACGGCCGATACAACGTATTAACAAAAAGTGTTCTCGTGCTGAATAAAGCGCACCATATCGCAGTCTTCGACCTCAGCCAGAAAGGGTCGCTCAGGCGCCTCGACGTCGATCTTCGATCCCCCTCGCGGCACGCGGTCGACCAGCTCAATCTTCTGGCGTTCAGCGGCGAGCATCTCGCGCTGTCGCGCATCTGCGACCGCGCACTCGGCCGCGAGCACCTCACGCGGCAGTTCTTCCAGCGGTTCCGCACCGCCGTCGCCGAGACTGCCGAGGCGCTGCGCGACGCCTGTCCCACGGAAGATCCGCAGGCTGTCTCCGCCGAAGCGCTTCTCCTGCTCTCTCGCCTCCTCTTTCTCACCTTCGTCCAGCAGAAGGGCTGGCTGAACCGGGAGCGGCGCTTCCTGGTCGATCGCCTCGAGCGCTCGATCGAGCAAGGGCGGGAGTTCTTCGCTTCGACGCTGATCCCGCTCTTCTTCGGCTGCCTCAACACTCCGCTGACGCTCCGCACCGCGGACGCGCTCGACCTCGGCACTGTGCCGTACCTGAACGGCGGCCTGTTCGAACCTTCGGCCTTCGAGGTGAGGAACCGCGACCTCCATCTGCCGAACGGGCTGTTGCAGCGGGTGATCGAAGGGGTCTTCGAGCGATTCGATTTCTCCGTCGACGAACGCGACTCGGCTGGCGCGCACGTCGACCCCGAGATGCTCGGGAAGGTGTTCGAGTCGCTGATGGAGGCCGACGAGCGGACCGCGTCCGGCAGCTTCTACACGCCGAAGGCGATCGTCGACGTGCTGGTCGATCGAGCGGTCACCGCCTGGCTGGACCGTGCAGAGGAGCCTCCCGGAAATCCGGCGCAGGTGCTCCGCCGGCTGGAGCAGATCCGTGTCCTCGATCCGGCCTGTGGATCCGGCGCGTTTCTCCTGTCTGCGCTTGCGACGATCGAACGGGTTTACTGCGCGTATGCAGCGGCGGCGGGCGAGAGCGTCCCGGTGGACCTGCGTACCAGGATCGTCGAGCGATCGCTGTTCGGCGTCGACGTGAAGGCCGAAGCGGTCCGGCTCTGCGAACTGCGGCTGTGGCTCGCGATCGTCTCCGAGACCTCGTGCAGTGCGGAGCTGGTGCGTCCGCTCCCGAACCTCGACCGGAACATCCTCCAGGGCAACTCGTTGCTCGGTCCTTCCGACTTTCTCGGCGACGCGCGGCTCGACCTCTACGCGGAGTGGGCGGGCGCCCTCGCGGCGCAGCGCGACCTGGTCGATCGCTATCGGCACGCGGCTCAGGCTGAGCGACCCGCCCTCTATCGGATGATCCGCGGCAACGACCGGAGGCTCGTCGGCGACCTGCTCGTACGGGCGATCGAGGCGGACGAGCACGAGCTTGCGCGCGCGACGGCCCCGCGCCGCGACCTGTTCGG
>JBAQWH010000363.1:0-3427 GCA_049298815.1 Thermoanaerobaculia bacterium
GGCTACGCGACGCCGATGGAACGTCTCGATGAGCTGAGGCGGGTGGAGCGAGGCCTCTCTCCCTCATTGAACGTACAGCACGTACAATCATCGCGTCAGCGTTGCAGTTGAGTCTTGATGTCAGGCGTTCCGACACTGCTCATGGCTTCTCGGTCTTGATGGTTGTGTTGATTGTTGCTCCTTCACTGCTGATGCCGATGACGACGACGTAGTAAGGGTCGCCTTCGAAGTACCCCTGTTCGGGAACCTTCACGGAGCGACCATCAACGACATACGAAATGGCAACGCCGGACTCGCCGCGGGGCTTGGCCGAAAACGCGCGCACTTCACCCGGCTTCAACTCGGGAATGCGGTACTCGACCTCGCGGGCCGAGATTCTAATGTCAGAGACCGCGCTGCCGGTTCGGTTCTCAACAACCATCGTCGCCCCACCCGGAGCGCACGCGACTAGAAAGAGGAACGGCAGGAGGAACCGTGGCATCGGACGGCTAACGGATCTGCGCATCAGCGGCTTCGGCCCGCCAAGCGCAGAACCTGAAGAGTCATTCTAATTGGCCGGCGGGCCGAAGTCCGCTGCATGCGCGAGTTAGCCGCGTTTTCGCCAGAAGAAGATGTCTCCGGTCGCGCGATTGAGGGCGACTCCAACGATCCCCGAGTCAACGCCATCCCCGAATGTCATCGGCTCGTCGCAGCTGAAGTGCTCAAGTTGAGCAAACCGTGCGTCGCTAGGCCACCAAGCGCTGCTTCCGGGGTTCTCTGGCCAGCGGGTCGGAGTGCAGAGTGACTTTGGCAGTTCAAATGCTCCGGTGACCGTGAATCGGCCGATCGTTCTATTGGTATCGAGATCGTGCCACTCGCGGAGGTCGGTCGTGCTGGGCGGCAGCCAAGTCGGGAACCAGCTCCGCGAACCCGGACCGGCTGCGAGCAAGTCCGCGTGGCTGCGATACTCCGCCTCGCGCTGCTCACCGCACGCAACCAAGAGTGTAATCAGAGCGACGGCAATGAGCGCCTTCGGCATGAGCGGCTAACGGCCCGCCGCTCACCGGCGAGGCCCGCACAGGAGACTCTAGCAAGTTGCGACGAAGGCGGCGCGGGCCTCGTCCGGTGCAGCGGCCGAGTTAGACCGCACCGCGCCCGCCTTCCGACCGCATTGATCTCTCCAAGTCCGGCTCTTCGATCACGGCGTCCGTCACCGGAGGTAAGCCTTCGGGCGCCGGCACCGCCGGCTCGAGACCACCGATATCACGGAGCCGCTCCTTGGAAACCACGGTCACGTTTCCGAATAACTCCTGGAGATTGGGCTGCCCATCCCGCGGGTACTCATACGAGAAGGTGGCGTCAAGAATCTCTTCCCTGTCGTTCACCCACTGCGACCACCAGATGTATGCCCAACGTCTCGGTGCATCGGGCCCCGCCGCCACGACGCGCTTCCTCCACCCTTCGACGTACGCGGCGGTCTCGCCCTTGTTGAACACGCTCTCGGCGAGCGGCTTCCAGCCCTGCTTGGCGGCGCGGGCGGCAAACTCTTGAATCAGGTTCTTAGGTGGGAACTGAACTTCTGCCGTATATGTGACTCGCTCGAACCCCGGGATCTTCGTGTGCTTGACGTTCGTCGCCGAAACCGGCGGGGTTAGCTCCGTTGCGATCGGCCCCGGCGCCCTTCCGGAACAGGCGGCCAGAAGGAGACAGATTGTTGCGATGATTCGCGTCATGTTGACGTGCGGTCTAACGTCCCTGCGGTTCAGCGGCTTCGGCCCGCGCGCAGAGCATGACGCTAGTCTAAACCGCGGCGGGCCGAAGTCCGCTGCAACTGCGAGTTAGCCGCCGCAGGGTGAACAGTTCCAGATTCCGAGCGCACGAAGAAGCCCAACGTTCGAGATTCGAGCTGCCCACCACTTCGCTCGTTCACGAACCAGCCTGACTTCGCACTGGACGTCCGATGCTTGGCGCGTCCTGCTGCACACCGACGCGTGGAACGAGCCATCTTGCTGTTCCCGCGATGCATAGACGAGATAGCGGGCGCCACGATCGCCGAACCAGAACGCCCGGGTATCTCGCGGAACCATGAACGCGAGCTCACCGACCTCTACGCCGCGGAAAGCCTCCACCACACGAAGTACCGAGAGATCACCGACTGGTTCGACAACCTCGCCGATGAAGACCGCGTCAGCTGCCTTGAATGCCCATTTCGGTGGCGAACAGACGCACAGGTCGGCGGCCGCGGAGGTGGCGACGAAAAGTACGACTAGAAAGAAGCAGCGCGTCGTCATTTCAGGCGGCTAACTCGTAGTTAACCTTCATTAGGCTACACCACCGCTGGTCACAGGACCCACGGGTGGGTCCGTCGGGATCACCGGTGGTTCTTTTTCGAGGCACCACCGGTGGGGCCTCGCGGGGCGCGGACGCGGCGCGCGAGGAGGCCCAGCGACGTGGCGGTCGCCCGCGTGATGCGCCACAGGCCGCTCCTCTCGTCCCACCGACCACCGTTCTGCAGCACCGACCTCCGCAGAAGCGCCTCCCCCGGCAGCAGCCGCACGTACACCGCCTCGTCCGGGTCCGCTCTGACCGGGAGCTCACGCTCCACCCTCTCGACAATCAGCTCGACCGTCTTGATCCGCTCCATCCGCTCCGCGTCGTAACGGAAGCGCACGCAGACCAGACGCTCGCCGTAGGTGCCGACCAGCCTCTTCGTCCCCCGCGCTCCGGCGCGCCGGGTCATGAGCGTCCGCCACATACGCCGAGGCTCCCTCGGCCTGCGCACCAAGTCAAGAGGTGAGGATGCAGGCTACTTCTGCCGCAATCGGTCGCGCGTCTCGAGCAGCTGCGCGGTGACGCTGACGGCGATCTCGGCGGGCTGATTCGTGCCGATCGGGAGGCCCATCGGACAGACGATCGCGTCGATCTTTGCCCGCTCGATGCCCGCTTCCGCGAGCTGCTCGCGCATCCTCCGCGCCTTCCCTTTCGAGCCGATCACCCCGACGTACGGGAACGAGCGGGTGCGCAGCAGCTCGATGAGCACCGCGAGGTCGGTGTCGTGGTCGGTCGTCATCAGGAGGACGAAGGCGTCGTCGGGCACGACCTCGGCGCCCTTCACCAGCGGGTCGGCCGTGATCCGGGAGAGGTTCGGCGAGGCGGGCAGGCTCTCGAGCCACTCCTTCCGCGCGTCGAAGCAGACGACGCGGCAGTCGAGCGTCACGAGGACCTTCACCAGAGCGCTGCCGACGTGGCCCGCACCGAAGAGGGCAACGGTCCAGCGCGGCGCGTTGTGGATCTCGAAGAAGAGGCGGACGATCCCGGCGCAGGTCATGCCGAGGTCCTTCGCGAGGTTCCAGGAGAGGAAGCGCGTCGGGGCGGCGGACGGCTCGCTCAGCATCGCCATCGCCTGGCCGATCGCCTCGTGCTCGGCGATGCCGCCGCCGATCGTGCC
>JBAQWH010000364.1:0-12191 GCA_049298815.1 Thermoanaerobaculia bacterium
GCATCGCCTTGCGACCGCCGACGCCTACCACCTCCTCCGCAGCAGCTTCGGCAGCGCGCGGATCGCCGGTCTGCGGACGCGGGACAGCTGGTCGCTGCTCCGCCGCTGGTCGGTCGCAGGGATCGGAGGAGGGGATTCCGCGGATGCCGCGGTGGTGGAGGCGGCGCGCGAGGCGGGCGCAAAGACGCTGCTCACGTTCCGCCGGCGCGAGATCGAACGGCTCGCGACCGGAATGGAGATCGTCGAGCCGGTCTAACCGCCGTCCTCGGTCCGGGGCGTTTTGCGCATCCGTGTCCGGCCGACGCGCTCGAACGCCCTGGTCCACGGCTCGGGTGGTTTGACGCTCGGTCCCTCGATCCGCTCCGTCCGGCTCACGTGCGCGATGAATTCGCCGATCGCCGTCGCGGCCCGCTCGGGATCGAGCGTGAAGACGTCCTTGTGCAGTGCCCCTTCCGCGCGGTGGATGCGCCGCTCGGTCGTGCACGCGTCGAACAGCTCGCCGGCCATCGAGCAGGGGACCACCTCGTCCGCGGTGCCGTGGATGACGAGCAGCGGGATGCGCAGCCTTCGAACGATGCCCATCGTGTCGAACGTCCGGCCCGCGAGCAGGTAGATCGGCAGACGCGGGTAAAGCTCCCGCGTGAGGTTCCGCAGACTCGTGAACGTCGAGTGCAGGATTGCGGCGTCGAACCGGTGACGCTCGAGCACCTGGGCGCCGATCGCTCCGCCCAGCGAGTAGCCGTAGAGGATCGACGGAAGCTCGGCCGGGCGGATCCCGTCATGGAACTTCGCGGCCGTCACTCCATCGGCGATCACGCCGGTGATCGTCGCCTTGCCGCTGCTCCTGCCGTAGCCGCGGTAGTCGAAGAAGAGGATGCTCAGACCGGCGCGGAGGAGATGCGGGATGCTGTGGGCGCTGACCGTCAGGTTGCCGGTGTTGCCGTGGCAGAAGAGCGCGCTCGCGACCGGATTCTCGGCGCGGCAGTACCAGGCGTGAAGGCGCTCGCCGTCCGGAGTGTCGATCCAGTGCTCTTCCACGACACCGGGAGGGATGCCGTAGTCGGCCGGGTTCCAGGAGATCACCGGGTCGGGGCTGGGGCAGAAGATCTGGGTCTCGCGGTAAGCGCGCCGTCCAACCTCGGCGGCGGCGATGGCCGCGCCGACCAGGACCAGCGGCAGCGCGGCGGCACGGGCAAGGCTCCTTGTCTCGTTCCCGTTCTTCGTCATTCGCTCGCCCAGCCTCAGCAAGAGGGCTGCCTCCACCATCTGCTAGAGTCGCCGGCCGTGAGCTTCGTCGAGTCCCGTCTCCGCGTCCGGTACAAGGAAACCGATCAGATGGGCATCGCCCATCATTCCAACTATATCGTCTGGTTCGAGGTCGGCCGGACGGATCTCTGTCGCGTGACCGGGTTCTCGTACGCGGACATCGAGGCACGCGGCTTTCTCCTCGTGGTGACGCACGTGAGCTGCCGCTATCGCACCTCCTTCCGTTACGACGAGGAGGTGCTGATCAGGACGTCGGTCGCGAAGTCGGGGAGCCGCTCGATCACGTTCTCCTACGATCTGTTCGACGGGCGCGGAAGCGACCTCCGTGCGAGCGGAACGAGCGAGCACATCTGGCTGGATCGGGAGACGCGGAAACCGGTCCGCGGCGAGACCGAGATCGTGGCTGCGTTTCAGCGCATGGCAGAGGCGGCGACGACCCTCACGGAGAATTTCCGGTAAGGTTCGAGTCCGCGCGTCCGCACTCGGTACACCCTCGGTGTGCTCTGTCCATTAGCGACAAGAATCTTCGCACCGCGCGCCCAAGTTTGCGTGTCATCCTGAGACGGCGGAGCGACGAAGGAGCGCAGCGCGGCGAAGGATCCGGTGCAATTGGGCGGGCGGGCTGAGGGGGGAAACAGGCGCGCCGCGCGGCTTCCACCTCCCGACCCGGCACAGAACCTCGGGATCCTTCGCCGTCCTCAGCCCCTCCGGGGCATCGGCGGCTCAGGATGACACTGAATCGCGAGTCCGAGGACTTCGGTTGCGGCGAAGCGCGCGCTGTGTCTCCGTGCGAGTCGGGAACGGGCTCGCGTCCCCCGCCCTACAGCTTGATCAGCGTGCCCTTGACTGCTGCGGTCGGGTTCGCGATGAACTGCTGCCGCATCGCTTCCGAGGAGAAGTAGTAGATCTTCCCTTCGTACTCGAACGTCGGCGTGTTGGCGCGGATCGAGATCTTGTCGCCGTTGATCGGGTCCATCGCGATCGCGGGAGAGAAGGGGAGCGAGGCGCGGACCTTCTCGTCCTCCGGCGTCAGGACGACGGTGGTCGGCGGCTCCCACGGCAGCCGCTTTGGTTTGGGCGGCGGTGCCTCGTCCTGGAGCATCGGTGGCGGCGGGAACGCGGCTGGCTGCGGGGGCACGGTGTCGATGGTCCGCATCTGGGTCGTGTCGATGGCTCCGCGCCGCTGCGGCATGTCGTTGCGACATGCGACCAGCAGAACGAACACAAGAAAAATCGGAAGGTGCCTCATCCGTCGATCCCGAAGTGCGAACCGCGCGCCAGATGCCGGACCGCTGCGGTACGAGTATGCGCCAGGGCGAGGCGCGGGACTGAGGGAATCGGGGAGAGAAAGGTGGGTGGTGCGAAAGGGGGGACTCGAACCCCCATGGTCTTGCAACCACTAGCTCCTGAGGCTAGCGCGTCTACCAATTCCGCCACTTTCGCACAACGGTACCGCCAAGGCGGGCGATTCTAAATGCTCTCGATTGAATGTCAACGAAGAGATTGATATTCCGTGCTTCCACCCTCGCGAGGAATTGAATATCCTGAGGCGTCGAGAATCCGAGCTTGCCGATGTCAGCCTCACCGCGGCCCGATGGCCGCGATCCTTCGAACCTCGCCCCCGCACCCGGTTCAAGCGAGCGACTTTCCAGCGAGATCTGGAACCTTCCGAACGCACTGACGCTGCTTCGGATCTTCCTGGTCCCGTTCCTCGTCGTCGTCCTGCTGACGAAGTTCACGGGCCGCGAGTACGCCGGCCTGGGAATCTTCCTGGTCGCGGCGATCACCGATTTCTTCGACGGCTGGATCGCGCGCCGCTACAGGAAGATGACCCGCCTCGGTGCGCTGCTCGACCCGATCGCCGACAAGCTCCTCACCTCCGCTGCGTTCATCTCGCTCGTCGAGATGGATCCCACGCACGTCCCCGCCTGGATCGTCGTGATCATCATCGGCCGCGAGTTCGCCGTTTCCGGCCTCCGCTCGATCGCCGCGCAGCACGGCGTGACGATCGCTGCCTCCTCCCTCGGCAAGGGAAAGATGGTCTCCCAGGTCATCGCCATCTCCCTCCTGATCCTCGGCTACGAGCTGGGGCACTTCCGGATCATCGGGACGGTGGCGCTCTGGGGCGTCATGCTGTTCGCCCTCGCGTCCGGCGTCGACTACTTCGTGAAGTTCGCGCGCGCCGTCCTGGTTGACCAGCCGGGGCCAGATCCCGAGCCTCCCGGCTGACATCCGATGGCTCCATTCACCGCTGAAGATCTCGAGCAGTTCGCTGCGCGTGGCATCGATCCCGAGGAAGCCGCCGGGCAGATCGCCCTGCTGCGCAATCCGCCTGCACCGATCGTCCTCGACCGTCCCTGCACGACCGGCGACGGCATCACGACGATCGGCGAGACTCTTCAACGCGAGCTCGTGAGCGAAGGCGAGAGTGCCGCCGCCGCCGGCCGCATCACGAAGTTCGTCCCGGCCTCCGGTGCGGCGACCCGGATGTTCGGGGAGCTCATCGCGGCCCTCAACGGAGACGTGCGGCCCTCCGAGACGCCGGCAGGGAAGCGCTTCTTCTCCGCACTCGACTCCTTCGCGTTCTCCGATGAGCTCCGGAGCACCGCCGGCGTGAGTGGCGCACCGGCCTCGGCGGCCGAGGAGCGGGCGCTTCTCGAGGCGATGCTGCTGACGATGGCCTTTGCGAGGAGGCCGAAGGGTCTGATCCCGTTCCATCGAAGCGGCGCGACGAGGACGGCGTTCGAGGAGCATCTGCTCGAGGGGACGGCGTACGCGCGCGCGGCGGACGGCACGGCGAAATTGCACTTCACCGTCTCGCCGGAGTCCCGCGACGCGTTCGTCGAGACGCTCGGCCGGTTGACGCCGCGGATCGAGACGGAGCGCTCGGCGAAGCTGGACGTCTCCTTTTCCGAACAGCACCCGGCAACGGATACGCTGGCCATCGACGCGGAAGGCAATCCGTTCAGGACCCTCGGCGGTGGCCTCCTGTTCAGGCCCGGCGGTCACGGTGCGCTCCTGCGGAACCTCGCGGAGACGGGTGGCGACCTCGTCGTCATCAAGAACATCGACAACATCCTCCCTGACGAAGCGAACGGCGAAGTCGTTCGCTGGAAGCGCGTACTCATCGGACTCCTCGCGCGACTTCAGCGGGAGGTCTTCGACGCACTCAGCGCGTGCGAGCGGACGGACCGCGCACTCGACGCGGCGATCCGGCTCGCGGTGTTGCGCTTCTCGAGGAGGCCTCCGCACGCCCTCGGCTCGGACGCGGAGAAGCGGCGGTTCGTCTACGACGCGCTCGACCGTCCTCTCCGCGTGGTCGGCGTCGTGAAGAACGAAGGCGAGCCGGGAGGCGCGCCATTCTGGGTCGTCGGTCACGACGGCACGTTCTCGGTGCAGATCGTGGAGTTCGCGCAGGTGAACGGCACCGAGGCGCTGCAGGCGAAGATCTTCGCGTCGTCGACTCACTTCAATCCGGTGGACATCGCGTGCGGGCTGCGGTCGTTCCGCGGGGATGCGTTCGACCTGTCGCGGTTCGTCGACCCCGAGGCCGTGTTCCTCTCCCGGAAGTCGCACGAAGGCCGCGCGCTGACAGCGCTCGAGCGCCCGGGTCTGTGGAACGGCGGAATGGCGCGGTGGAACACCGTCTGCGTGGAGGTGCCTGCGGGCACGTTCGCGCCGGTGAAGACCGTGTTCGATCTCCTGCGGCCGCAGCACCAGGCAGTCGTTAGTGGTTAGTCGTTAGTGGTCAGTAGCCGAGGAGCCCGGCCCGTGTCTCTACTAACCACTAGCCACTAGCATCTTGTAGACGTCGTTCTTCCGGAGGCCGAACTTCTCGGCGACCGCTTTGACTGCGTCGTTCCGGCGCATGCCGTCGCCGCGGAGGCGCTCGAACTCGGCGCGGATCTCTTCCGGCGAGGGGGCCTCCGCACGAGCGACCGCGGCGGCGAAGACGATGGTGATCTCGCCCTTCACACTGGCCCGCTCGCGGACGATGGCGAGCGCTTCGCTGACCGAGCCATGGATGAACTCCTCGTGCATCTTGGTCATCTCACGCGCGATCGTCACCTCGACATCGCCGAGGATCGCGAGGGCGTCTTCGAGTGAGGGACGGAGTCTCTCGGGAGACTCGTAGACGATCGCGGTGTGGCCGGCTTCAGCGACCCGCCGGTAGAAGTCGCGCCGCTCACCCTCGCGATGCGGGGCGAATCCGAAGAAGGTGAAGGGAAGGGGGGCGATGCCGCTCGAGGCGAGTGCGAGGGCCCCCGCGAAGGGTCCCGGCACCGGCTCGACGACGATCCCGCGCTCCCGCGCGAGACGAACGATCCGGAATCCCGGATCGGAGATCACCGGCATGCCTGCATCGCTGACGAGAGCCATCCGCGCGCCGCGCTCGATCCGCTCGATCAGGGACTGGGCTTTCTCCGCCTCGTTGTGGTCGTGATAGCTGTCGGTGGGCCGATCGATGCCGAAGTGCGTCAGCAGCTTGCGCGTGTGCCGCGTGTCCTCGCAGAGGATGAGGTCGGCCGACTTCAGCGCCTCGATCGCACGCGGCGGAAAGTCCGAGAGGTTGCCGAGCGGCGTGCCGACGAGGAGCAGCTTTCCAGTCACGGCCGGAGTCTACCGCCTGATCAATGCCGCAGGGCGTAGCTGCGGGCGAGGAGGACTGCGGCGGACGATGCGACGTTGAGCGATTCGACCCGCGACGACATCGGGATCGCGATCGCCGACGCGGCCCGCACGATCCGTTCGCTGGGCCCCACCCCTTCGTTCCCGAAGACGATCACCGCTCCGCGGGCGGGTGGGTCGACCGGTCTGCCTGAGCCTTCGGCAGCGAGCAGCGGAACGCCGCACTCGATGAGCTCCTCCGCCGTCACGTTCGCGAACGGCACGTTGAGGACCGCGCCGGCCGAGGCACGGATCGCTTTCGGCCCCAGCGGATCGGCGCAGCCGGGGAGGAGCAGCACTCCGGTGCAGTCGAAGGCCGCTACGAGGCGGATGATCGTCCCGACGTTCCCCGGGTCCTGCACGGCGTCGAGCGCGACCGCGATCGAATCGCTCGGCGGCAGGATGTCGTCGACGGTTGCCCGAGGACGTTCGAACAACGCGAGGATGTCCTGCGGGGTGCGGGCATCGGCGACCAGAGCGAACACATCTGGTGCGAACGTGTGACGAATCGCGTGCGGAATCGAGCGGAGTGCGTGGTCTCCGCGATGGTCGAGCTCTCCTCGCGTCACGACCGCGAGCGGCGTCCATCCCGCAGCGATCGCGTCCGCAACCTGCCTCGGCCCCTCGATGACGATCTCGTCGCGATGCGTGCGAATCGCCTCGTGCAAACGCTTGACGAGCGGGTTCTGACGGCTGGTGATCGTGGGACGGTCGTGCATGGCCATCGAGCGGGTAAGGTTAACCCGGATCATCGAAGGCTCGATTTGTCCGGGCGTTCCATGATCCGGTTCGCGGTGAGTCACTGGAGAGAAAAGGCTCTCGCGCGCCGTGCCTCACTAGTGGTAAAAAGACGCCTCTTTTCGCCGGACGCGGCGACCGTTGCCGCCACGCTTCTGCCGGCCCCGGCGCGCTGTTGCGGCTTCTCAGCTACGGAGATCCTGTTGACCGTCCCCAAACCCATTCGATTCGCCGACCGCGTCGCCTCGATGCAGGAGTCACCGACTCTGGCGGTCCTCAACCGCGCCACGACGCTGATCGCGCAGGGCGTGGACATCGTCGACTTCGGTCCGGGAGAGCCGGACTTCGCAACCCCTCAGTCGGTCGCCGAGGCCGGCAAGCGCGCCATCGACCAGGGCTTCACCAAGTACACGAACACGAACGGAACCAAAGCGCTGCGCGACGCGATCGCCGCGCGTTACGTGGAGCGGTACGGAGTCAAGCTCACTACGCAGAACGTGATCGCCGGCAATGGCGGCAAGCAGGAGCTGTTCAACCTGATGCTCGCGCTGGTGAGCCCGGGCGAAGAGGTCATCATTCCGGCGCCGTACTGGGTCAGCTTCCCCGACCAGGTGCTCTTCGCCGGCGGGACCCCGGTCTTCGCAAAGCTCGACAAGGAAGACGGGTTCCGTCCGACCTTCCGGGCGATCGAGGCCGCCGCGACGGAGCGGACCCGCGGGGTGATCATCAACTCGCCTTCGAATCCGACCGGCACCGTCATCCGGGAGGACGACCTCCGGCAGATCGTCGAATGGGCTGCTTCGCGCGGCATCTTCATCATCTACGACGAGACGTACGAGTTCTTCGTCTACGACGGCGCGCGCCACGTCTCCGCGATGCAGTGGTTCGACCGCTTTCCCGAGACCATCATCATCGTCAACTCGATGTCGAAGACCTACGCGATGACCGGCTGGCGCCTCGGCTACGCCATCGCTCACGCCGACATCATCAGCGCGCTCGGCAAGATCCAGAGCCACTCGACCTCGAACCCCTCGTCGATCGCGCAGGTTGCAGCGATCGAAGCGCTGGGAAGCGACGGGTCGGAAGTCCAGCGGATGTACGAGGCGTACTGCGAGCGCCGCGCATGGCTCGTCCCCGCCCTCAACAGCATCGACGGAATCTGTTGTGCGGATCCCGACGGGGCGTTCTACGTCTTCCCCGACGTCGCCGCGTTCTTCGGCAAGGGGGGCGTCACCGATTCGCAGTCGTTCGCGGCCTTCCTTCTCGAGGAGGCGCGGGTCGCGGTCGTTCCGGGGAGTGCGTTCGGCGCGGACGGATTCGTTCGGATCAGCTATGCCACCTCGATGGAACGGCTCCGCGAAGGCGTGGAGCGGATGCGTGCCGCTGTCGGCAGGTTGAAATAGGGGAGCGGCCCGGCTCCCGACCCAGTGCTCAAGGAATCCCGCCTGAGGGCGTCGGGTTTCGGTTCGCGGTCCAAGACCGCAATCAAAGGAGATTTCGTGAAGAAGACGACCTCGACCATCGTGGCACTCGCGCTTGCTTCAGCTGTCGCGTTCGCTCAGGACAAGCCCGCAGCGCCACCCGCGCCGGCTGGCGACCCGATCATCATGGCCGCCGGCGACATCACCGTGCGCCAGTCCGAGTTCGAGAAAGCGATCAAAGCGCTTCCGGCCGAGTACCAGCAGTACGCGCTCGGCGCCGGCAGGAAGAACTTCGCCGAGGACTATCTCCGGATGCGGATGCTCGCAGCGGCGGGCGTCAAAGCCGGTCTCGACAAGGATCCCGCCGTCCTCGAGCAGCTCTCCCTGATGCGCGAGAACCTCATCGCCCAGGCCCAGCTCGATCGGATCGACAAGGAGATCGCGATCTCCGAAGAGGATCTCAAGAAGGCCTACGAAGCGAAGAAGAATGAGTACGAGCAGGTCAGCGCCCGGCACATCCTCATCGCCTTCAAGGGAAGCCCCGCAGCCCAGCCTGGGAAAAAAGAGCTGAGCGAGGAAGAGGCCAAGGCAAAGGCGGAAGATCTCCGCAAGCAGCTCGCCGGCGGCGCTTCGTTCGAGGAGCTCGCGAAGAAGGAATCCGACGACACCGGCTCCGGCGCCAACGGCGGAGAGCTGGGTTCGTTCGCCCGTGGCCAGATGGTCCCGGAGTTCGAGAAGGCGGCGTTCGAGGGGAAGATCGGCGAGATCTCGCCGGCGATCCGCACGCAGTACGGCTTCCACATCATCCGGGTCGACGCACACGAGACGACGCCGTTCGAGCAGGTCCGTCCGACGCTCGAGCGCACCGAGCGCCAGGCGCGCGTGCAGGCCGCGCTCGACCAGATGAAGGCCGCCGCGAAGACGACGTTCAACGAAAAGTACTTCGCGCCGGAAGTCCCGGTCGCTCCGCCGGCGCCGCCCGCTCCGGCCCCGGTCGAAAAGAAGCCGTAAGGCAGCGACGTCCGAATACACCAGCGGCCGGCGATTTCGCCGGCCGCTGTCGTTTGGGGCGGGTGGGTCGGGCCGGGGTTACCGGACCGGCGCGACGTAGCGCGTGATCATGTCGACCATCTTGTCGCGCGTGAGCGGCTTGCGCATCCACGCGTCAGCACCGGAGCTCGGGAACATCTCGAGGAGCGAGCGCTCGGGGAGGTCGGAGATCAGGACGATCGGGATGTCCTTCTTGTTCGACTGCGACTTGAGCACCTCGCTCAGACGGTTGCCCTTGATGCTCGGCAGGTTCACGTCGAGGAAAATGATGTCGGGGGTATTGCCAGCCAGGACATGGTTGAACTCGATCCAGCTCGATGCCGTGAGCACCGTGTAACCTTCTCGTTCGAGAAGAGCCCGGCCGAGTTTGAGGACGAGCGGGTTGTCGTCCAGGATCAGTACGGTTGCAGGTGCGGGAGCCATCAATGACCTCTTGTAGGAGTTGGGGTCGCGGGCTGACCCGCGCGTCATGATACATTTTTCCGCCCCTGATGGAGACTACCGACTTCACTCCTGCTCCTGCCGCGGATGCCCCAGCGCCGGCCCAGCGGTCCTGGCGCCCGGCCGACTACTACGCGTCAACCCCACGCCGGCCGTCGGTTCCCCGATGGCTGACCCTCGGTTGCGGCGGCCTTGCAGTCGTCGTGCTGCTGGTCGTGTTCATCGGCGGCGCCGTCCTGTCGACCAGCGCCATCAACGAGTTCATGGACATGGCGCTCGGCATGACGATGGGAGAGGTCCGGGGGATGTACGCGAAGGACCTGGGCGCGGCTGAGAAGAAGGCGTTCGAGAGCGAGGTCGAAGGCGTCCGACAGAATCTCCGCGACGGCACGATCTCGGTCCGCGCCCTCGACCCGCTGATGCAGTCGATCCGCGCCGCGAGCGGCGACAACCGGATCGATCGTCCCGAGCTCGAGCAGATGCAGGTGGCCGCGCGGAAGATCAACAGCGGCGCGAAACGCAAGTAGCTCCGCACCCCGGCGACCATCGATGTCCTCGTTCAAGATCGTTTCGTCGTTCGAGCCCCAGGGCGACCAGCCCGAGGCGATCCGGCAGCTCGTCTCAGGGCTCGAGTCCGGTGCGCCGGACCAGGTGCTCCTCGGCGTCACCGGGTCGGGCAAGACCTTCACCGTGGCGAAGGTGATCGAGGCGGTGAACCGCCCGACGCTCGTCCTCAGCCACAACAAGATCCTCGCGGCGCAGCTCTACCAGGAGTTCAAGAACTTCTTCCCCGGCAACGCGGTCGAGTACTTCGTTTCCTACTACGACTACTACCAGCCAGAGGCGTACATCCCCCAGACCGATCTCTACATCGAGAAGGAGATGACGAAGAACGAAGAGATCGACAAGCTGCGCCTCGCGGCCACGAAGTCTCTCTTCGAGCGACGCGACGTCATCATCGTCGCGTCGGTCTCATGCATCTACGGCATCGGCGACCCGGACCTCTACTTCGGCATGCTGCTCTTCTTCGAGCGCGGGACCGAGAAGCCGATGACCGACTATCTCCGCAGGCTGACGGAGATGCAGTACGAACGGACCCCATACGACCTCGGACGCGGCATGTTCCGGGTGAGGGGAGACGTGCTCGAGCTCTGGCCCGCCTACGAGGACGATGCGGTTCGGATCGAGTTCTTCGGCGACGAGATCGACAAGATCACGCGGATCGACCCGATCACGGGCAGGCCGTTGGGGCACACCTATGACCGTCTCGCGGTGTATCCCCGTACGCACTACGTCACGCCGCGGCAGCGCCTGATGCACGCGATGGAGAAGATCCGGGTCGAGCTCGACGAACGGGTTGCGGATCTGCGGGCGAACGAGCGCCTGCTCGAAGCGCAGCGCCTTTCGCAGCGGACCATGTTCGACCTCGAGATGATCGCCGAGCTCGGCTACTGCAACGGGATCGAGAACTATTCGAGGCACCTGAGCGGCCGCGCTCCGGGCGAGCCGCCACCGACGCTGCTCGACTACTTTCCGGAAGACTTCCTGATGGTGATCGACGAGTCGCACCAGACCGTCCCGCAGGTGCGGGCGATGTGGGGTGGCGACCGCGCGAGAAAGACCACGCTCGTCGAATACGGATTCCGCCTCCCGAGCGCGATCGACAACCGGCCGCTCTCGTTCGACGAGTTTCAGGGCAAGCGCAAACAGGTGCTGTACGTCTCGGCAACCCCAGGACCGTACGAGCTCGAGAAGACCGGTGGTCTCTACGTCGAGCAGGTCATCAGGCCGACCGGGCTCCTCGATCCGCAGATCGTGATCCGGCCGGTGAAGGGGCAGGTCGACGACCTGATCGGTCTCATTCGGGAGCGTGTCGCGAAGAACGAGCGGGTCATGGTCACCACGCTCACCAAGCGGATGTCCGAGGACCTGACGCGCTATCTCATGGAGCTCGGCATCAAGGTCAACTACCTTCATTCGGACGTCGAGACACTCGAGCGGATCGCGATCCTCCGGGACTTCCGTCTCGGGGTGTACGACGTGCTGATCGGGATCAACCTTCTGCGGGAAGGGCTGGACGTGCCGGAGTGCTCGTGCGTTGCCATCCTCGACGCAGACAAGGAAGGCTTCCTCCGGTCGGCCACCTCGCTGGTCCAGACCATCGGCCGCGCCGCGCGCAATCTGAACGGCATCGCGGTCCTCTACGCCGACAAGATGACCGACTCGCTCCGGTACGCGGTGGACGAGACGAACCGGCGCCGCGCGATCCAGGAGCAGTACAACACCGAGCACGGCATCGAGCCGGCCTCGATCATCAAGGCGATCGACTCCGACCTCGTCAAGATGGCCAACCTCGACTACCACGAGTACGGTTCGAGGCCGGGGTTCGGGAAGACGAAGATGGACCTCGCTGCCGACGAGGACATCGACAAGGCGATCTCACGCCTGACGAAGGAAATGAAGGAAGCCGCGAAGAACCTCGACTTCGAGAAGGCCGCCGAGATCCGCGACCGGCTCCGCGAGCTCAAGGAAGCGCGGATCTTCATTTGAGCCAGTCGTTAGTCGTTAGTGGTTAGTAGAACGAGTCGATGCCTGGTTCTACTAACC
>JBAQWH010000365.1:0-3674 GCA_049298815.1 Thermoanaerobaculia bacterium
GCACCGTCTCGAGGACCAGCGCGGACGCGTCCCTCGCGACCGCACGTGCGGCGCGACGTGGCTGGGTCATCTCGCCGATCGGGAGGGCGATCCAGCCGAAGAAGTGGCGGCCTCCGGCTCCCAGGCCGGTCGGGAGCAGCGCTCCCCTCCGGCTTACGAGCTCGCGAGAGAGCAGCAGCTCACCACTCACCACCTCATAGACCCGGAGCTCGGTCGCGACGGTCGAGTTCACGACGCCGAGACCCAGGTGTGCATCCCCAATGGGAATGCCGATGCCGCCGTGATGGTCCGTCCGCGCGCCGAGCGATACGAGCTCCACGACCAGGTCAGCTTCTTCGCGCGCGCCGTCGCGCACGAGCTCGTCGACCGTCGCATCGATCGTGTACGCGTCGAGGCCCGCTCCCCGCAACTCCTCGCGCACGAGCCGGGCGACCAGCGAGGAACCTCCATCGGCCGCTCCCGGCGAGGAGACGACCGCAATCCGAGGCTCCCTCCGCTCGGGGTCGAACGCGAAGGCAGCCGTGGCGGCAAGGCCGAGGAGTAGAACGAGAACCGCGCGCTTCATGGACCTAAGTTTAGTGCCGCGCCCGGCGTCCGGCCACACCGACGGATGTCACTGAGCCGATGGCGGACTCGTGAGTACAATCCGGCGCAATCGGAGGTCCACATGGTCCCATTCATCGTCGCAGCCATCATCGGGCTCTACGTCCTGAGCTCGATCAAGATCCTTCCAGAGTACGAACGGGGCGTCATCTTCCGCCTGGGGCGGCTGCTTCCCGAAGCCAAAGGGCCGGGCATCTTTCTCGTCTTCGCGCCGATCGACCGGATGGTCCGCGTGTCGCTGCGGCAGGAGGCCTTCGAGGTTCCGCCGCAGGACATCATCACGCGGGACAACGTCACGTTGAAGGTGAACGCGGTCGTCTTCCTGCGCGTGGTCGAGGCAAAACGGGCGGTCGTCGAGGTCCTCGACTATCGCTACCAGACCTCTCAGTTCGCGCAGACATCCCTCCGTTCGGTCCTCGGCGAGGTGGAGCTCGACGACCTCCTCGCGCACCGCGACGCCCTGAATGCGCGCATTCAGACCATCCTCGACCAGCACACCGAGCCGTGGGGGGTGAAGGTCGCCAACGTGGAGGTCAAGCAGGTCGACCTTCCGGAGTCGATGCTCCGCGCGATGGCGAAGCAGGCGGAGGCCGAGCGCGAGAAGCGGGCGAAGCTCATCCACGCCGAGGGCGAGTACGCCGCGTCGCAGCGCCTCGCGGACGCAGCCAAGGTCCTCGCGACCCAGCCGTCGACCCTGCAGCTCCGCTACCTGCAGACGCTGACCGAGATCGGCGTCGAGAAGAACACGACGATCGTCTTCCCGATCCCGATTGATCTTCTCGCCGGGCTCACGAAGCTGGTAAATAAGGAGCCATGACCGAGCTTCTCATGATGGAGGCGGCGCTGTTCCAGCTCGGCACCGCCCTCCGGAACGAACCGTCCGACTCGATTCAGATGGCGGCGACGATCTTCGCCCGCGCGCTCGACGACGCGAAAGCCGGCGGCATCAACGCCGCGCGCGTGAACGACCTCGAGTTCGCGTTGAACGACCTGGTCGCCGCGGTCGACGATGCAGGCGCGCCGATGGACGTGGTGAAAATCGTCGCGATGCTGCAGAACGACGTCGCGCGGCTGCGCGCGACCGCCTCGGTGCCGCCCGAGACCGTCGCGATGATCCGGGCGCTCCAGGAAAAGCTCCGCACGCGACGGACGGCGATCGAACGGAACACGTATCGCGCCGAGGGCTCCCCGGAGGCCGAGCTGCCGTACCCGCCGGCGGAGCTCTGCGGTGCTGCGATCCCGTTGCGCGAGATGCTCTACTCCGCCGGTTTCGAGACCCCTTCGCTCGACGCCTTCATCGACGAGCCGGACTCGGTGCGCTACCACTCGCTCGGCGAGCTGATCGACGAGCTCGACGTGATCGCGACCGGCTCGTGACGGCAGTCGTTAGTCGTTAGTGGTTAGTCGTTAGTGGTTAGCAGGACCGATCGGGTTGAGCGACTCGGTTCTACTAACGACTAACCACTAACGACTAACGACTGCAGAAAAAGGCCGCCGCACGAATCGCGCGGCGGCCTCATGGGGACGATGGCGATCCCTACTTGTTGACGAGCGACGCCTTCACGGCCTCGCGGACCATCTTCTCGATCACGCCACCGCTCTGCTCTTCCAGCTCGTAACGGACGCGCACCGCAGGCTTCTCGATGTGCAGGACGCGACGGAGGTCGATCGGCGTGCCGACCACGACGACGTCGGCCGGCGTGGCGCGGATCGTCTCCTCCAGCTCGCGGATCTGCTCGTCGCTGTAGCCCATCGCCGGGAGGATGCCGCCGGCGTTCGGATACTGCTCGTATGTCCGCTGAATCGAACCGACGGCGAAAGGACGCGGGTCGACGATCTCGACCGCTCCCTCGCGACGGGCCGCCACCACGCCGGCGCCGTACGTCATGCCGCCGTGCGTGAGCGTCGGGCCGTCTTCGATGACGAGGGCCCGCTTGCCGCGGACCGCCGACGGATCGTCGACGGTGACCGGCGACGAAGCGCGGATCACCTTCGCCCGCGGGTTGATCTGCATCGCGGTCTCTTCGATCTTCCGGATGTTCGCCTCTTCGGCGCTGTCGCACTTGTTGATGATGATCAGGTCGGCGAGACGGAAATTGGTCTCACCAGGCCAGTACGCCATCTCGTGCCCCGGGCGAAGCGGGTCGGCGATGCAGATGTGCAGCGCGGGCTTGTAGAACGGCAGGTCGTTGTTCCCGCCGTCCCACAGGATGATGTCCGCTTCCTGCTCGGCGCGGCGGAGAATCCTCTCGTAGTCGACCCCCGCGTAGACGACGAAGCCATTGTCGATGTGCGGCTCGTACTCCTCGCGCTCCTCGATCGTGCACTTCTCGGAGGTGAGGTCGGCGTACGACGCGAACCGCTGGGCCGCCTGCGCTGCAAGGTCGCCATACGGCATCGGGTGCCGGATCGCGACGACGCGGCTGCCGAGCGCCTTGACGATGCGCGAGATGTAGCGCGTCGTCTGGCTCTTGCCGGCGCCCGTGCGGACGGCGGTCACGGCGATGACCGGGACCTTCGACTCGAGCATCGTCCGCTGTGCGCCCAGCACGGCGAAGTCGGCGCCCGCGGCGGTGCAGAGCGCTGCGAGGTGCATGACGTGCGCGTACGTCACGTCCGAGTACGAGAAGACGCAGAGCTCGACGCTCTTCTCCTCGATCAGAGAGCGGAGCTCGCTCTCGGGGACGATCGGAATCCCTTTCGGATAGAGCGGACCCGCGAGCTCAGCGGGGTAGAGACGACCGTCGATACCCGGAATCTGGGTTGCGGTGAAAGCGACGACGGTATGAGAGGGATCGTTGCGATAGACGACGTTGAAGTTGTGGAAGTCGCGGCCTGCGGCCCCCAGGATGATGACCCGACGTGACATAGAGCCTCCGAAGGGGAACCTAACCCGCGGCTCGTGTGGGCGCGTGTGGCCGATGTCACCTGGAGGGCGGATCTGGGAACGGGCCTGGAAGGAGGATAGGACGAATAGGACCTATGGGACCAATGGGACCTATGGGACCCACCACCCGGGGACGATCTGGGAGGGTGGGTCCTATTGGTCCTATAGGTCCTATAGGTCCTAT
>JBAQWH010000366.1:0-2055 GCA_049298815.1 Thermoanaerobaculia bacterium
TGACTTCGCATCCGACCTGAAAGAGCTCGGCATTCGCGCCCAGTCGCGAGGGGGCGCAGCGAACCACATCGCCGCGGTAGAACACGCGGAGGGGCAGATCGCCGGGCGCGATCGCCGGTGCGAGGGCGCGCGCCACCATCGGCGTGAAGTCCGAGCGGACCGCGACCAGCTCACCATCCCGGTCGGTGAACCGGTAGCTCAGCCGCGCGCCGTCGGCGCCGACCAGCGCGGAGTACGGCTCCGCGAAATCGATGATCGGCAGGACGACCTCTGCGTAGCCGCGGCTCTCGAGCGCCGAGACGAACCGCGCCTCGACGCGGCGCCGCCGGGCCGCCTCTTCGATCAGGAGCGGTCTCGCTCCCGTCGGATACCTGAATTTCGTTGCCATAGACGAAGACCTCTTCCCCGCGTGAAGGAAGAGGTCTCGTCAATTGGCTTCTGCTGGCTGGATTGCGGTCGCCGCGTCGTGCCCCTTCCTTTCGGCGGGGCACTTTCGCACTGCACCCCTACCGCTGATTGCGGTTGTGATGGTGCAGGTGGTGGACGCGGGAGATGTTCACGACCGCGACAGGGTAAGGGCTGCTTGCGCGACCTGTCAAATGAAGAAACGGTGAACGACGAAGAAACCACAGAGACACAGAGGACACAGAGATTCACGGAGGACGTGCGGCAGGCGGAAAGCGCTCTGTGCTTCCTCTGTGTTCTCTGTGCCTCTGTGGTTCACAGGTGCTGAGCGATCGCTAGGCCGCCTGAGGCACCCGCACGAGACGCTACAATCCGCGCGGCCATGACCACCGAACAGCAGCTCGAATACCTCGCCAAAGGCACCGTCGACTTCATCGAGAAGAAAGATCTCGAGGCGAAGCTGAAGCGCGGGAAGCCGCTCACCGTCAAAGTCGGATTCGATCCGACTGCGCCCGACATCCACCTCGGGCACACGGTGCTCATCCGGAAGATGAAGCACTTCCAGCAGATGGGACATCGGGTCATCTTCCTCATCGGCGACTTCACCGGAATGATCGGCGACCCGACCGGCAAGAAGACGACGCGTCCGGCGCTCTCGCACCCGGAGATCCTCGCGAACGCGGAGACCTACCGCCGCCAGGTCTTCAAGATCCTCGATCCGGAGAAGACCGAGGTCCGCTTCAACAACGAATGGCTCGGCGCGCTCGGGGCAGAAGGGATGATCCGGCTCGCAGCGAAGTACACGCTCGCCCGCATCCTCGAGCGCGACGACTTCCGCAAGCGTTTCGACGCGCATCAGCCGATCGCGATCCACGAGCTGCTCTATCCGCTCGCCCAGGGGTACGACTCGGTCGCGCTCCGGTGCGACGTCGAGCTCGGCGGCACCGATCAGCTGTTCAACCTGCTCGTCGGCCGCGACCTCATGCGCGAGTACGGACACGAGCCGCAGGTCGTCATGACGATGCCGCTCCTCGAGGGGCTCGACGGCGTCGAGAAGATGTCGAAGTCGCTCGGCAACTACATCGGCATCACCGAAGAGCCTGGCGAGATCTTCGGCAAGGTCATGTCGATCTCCGACGCGCTGATGTGGAAGTACTACCTCCTCTGCACCGACCTGACGCCGCCGGAGATCGATGCGGTGCGCGCAGAGGTCGAGAGCGGCGCGCGGCATCCGATGGACGTGAAGAAGGCGCTCGCGAAGGCGATCATCACCGACTTCCACGACGCGGCCGCAGCCGAGAACGCCGACGCCGAGTTCCGCCGCATCTTCAGCGAACGGCAGGTCCCGACGGACATCGAGGAGAAGACGCTCGCGACGTCCGTCGAGCCGATCCCGCTCAGCAAGGTCATCGTCCTCGCGGGCCTCGCGGAAAGCAACAAGGACGCGCAGAGGCTGATCGCGCAGGGTGGCGTCCTCGTCGACGACGCGAAAGCCGACGGAACGCGCCACGTCCTCGACGCGACCGCCGGAAAGACGTACCTGCTGAAGGTCGGCAAGCGCCGCTTCGCCAGGGTCACGTTCGCGTAACGGCGCCAGTGACTCTTGAGCAGCCGGACGAGACGTCCGGCTGCCGCGGGCGAGACGCCCGC
>JBAQWH010000367.1:0-2483 GCA_049298815.1 Thermoanaerobaculia bacterium
CCACGGCCTACCGCGCAGAACGTGCAGCGGCGCGTGCAGATCTCGCCGAGGACCATGAACGTCGCGGTCCCGGCAGTCCAGCATTCGAAGATGTTCGGACAGCGCGCTTCCTGGCAGACGGTGTTCAACGCCAGGTTGTTGATCAGCTTCGACACCGGGAGGTTCTGGAGGTCGCCGGGGACGCGGATCCTGAGCCAGTCGGGGCGGATCCCTGCGCGTTTGTTGATCGGGGTCATGTCGTCTGCCATGCGGCGGGATCCCAGCCGAGCGCCGTCGGAGCGGGAGCGGCCTCGCCGCCGTGCAGGATCCTCTCGAGCCGCTCGAGCGCTTCGCGATCGTCGGTCCAGCGGATCATCTCGTACGCCCTGCTGAACGGAACCCAGCCCCAGTTGTCGTGTTCTTCCGCGTCGATCCGAACGGGTGCGGTGGAGTCGAGCCGTGCGTGATATGCGAGCTCACTTGCGATCACGGGGGCGTCGTACTGGGCCTCGAGGAAGGACGACTCGATCATGAACGACTGCTGCATCTCGAGCGGCAGAGGTTCGGCCGTCTGGCCGGTCTCTTCGCCGAGCTCGCGGCGGGCCGCATCGAGGGCCGTCTCGCCCGGTTCGATGGCTCCGGTGATCGGCTGCCAGAAGTTGCCCCGCTGCGGCCTGCGGTGGAGCAGCAGCACGTTGGATCCGTCGTGGACGAGCACCTTCACGAGCTGCAGGTTCTCCGCACGCGGGACCATCTCCCGCTCGAAGACCTCGGCGAACTTCGCGGCCAGGATCCGACGGACCTCGGCGAGCGGAACGCTGCGGCCGGTCTCCTTCTCGATCGACGTGACGCCGGTGCCGTGGAGACCGCAGGGGGTGATCAGGCGGAAGTGATCGAGGTTCGTGCTGACGTTGAGCGCCCAGCCGTGCGAGGTGACCCAGCGGGCGATTCTCACGCCGATCGCGGCGATCTTGTCGTCGCCGACCCAGATGCCGCGGCGGCCTTCGACGCGCATCGCCGTGATGCCGTACTCGGCGACCGTTCGGATCAGCACTTCCTCGAGAGCGGTCACGTACTTCCGGACGTCGCGCCGTCCTTCGCCGAGGTGGACGATCGGATAGCCGACGATCTGGCCGGGCCCGTGGTACGTGATGTCGCCCCCTCGCGTCGTCTCGAAGAAGCGGACGCCCTGAGCCTTGAGCGCATCCGGCGATGCGAGCAGATTCGTGGAGTCGCCCCCGCGGCCGAGCGTGATGACCGGCGGATGCTCGAGGAGAAGGAGCTGGTCGTCGATCTCCTCGCGCTGCCGCATCTCCACCAGACGCTGCTGGAGCTTCATGCCGTTCTCGTAGGTCACGAGGTGGAGCTGGTGGAGCGAGCAGGTACGCATTGGGTCAGTCGTTAGTGGTTAGTCGTTAGTCGTTAGTGGTCGAGCCGGTGGTCTTCCAACCACTAACGACTAACCACTAACCACTAACGACTGTTTCACTCTACATGGTGAACTGGCCGGCCTCGAGGATCTCCTTCACGCGGGCCATGAACTGGTCGGCGACCGCGCCGTCGACGAGGCGGTGGTCGAAGGAGAGCGCGAGGTAGCACATCGGGCGGATCGCGATGAAGTCGCCGTCCTCCGTCTCGATGACGACCGGGCGCTTCTTGATGCCGCCGACGCCGAGGATCGCGACCTGCGGCTGGTTGATGATCGGGAGGCCGAACAGTCCGCCGTAGATCCCTGGGTTCGTGATCGTGAACGTTCCACCCTGGACGTCATCCGGGGAGAGCTTCTTGGTGCGCGCACGCTCGCCGAGATCGTTGATTGCCCGCGCGGTTCCGAGCACGTTGAGCTCGTCGGCCTTCTTGACGACGGGAACGATGAGCCCCCAGTCGAGTGCAACGGCGATCCCAATGTTGTGCTCGCGGTGGTAGATCACGTTCGATTCGTCCATCGACGCGTTGAGCACCGGAAACTCGCGCAGACCCGCGATGACCGCCTGGACGATGAACGGCATGTACGTGAGCTTCACTCCGCGCTCGGCGTACGCGTCCTTGTTCTGCCGCCGGAGCTTGTCGACGGCGCTGAAGTCGACCTCGAAGACCGTCTGCACGTGCGCGGATGTCTGGCGCGACATCACCATGTGCTGCGCGATCTTCTTGCGCATGTTCGACAGCGGCTCGATCCGGACGTTCTCGCCGGGTGCGAACTGCAGGGCAGCCGGCCGAGCGGGGGCCGCCGGCTGCTGAGTGGCCGGCTGAGCGGGTGCGGTCTGTGGCTGCTGGAGGTAGCCGAGGATGTCGTCCTTGGTCACGCGTCCGGAAACGCCCGTCCCCTGGACCTGCTTGATGTCGACGTTGTTCTCCGCCGCGATCTTGCGAACCAGCGGAGACGACTTCGTCTTACGCCGTTCATCGAGCGAGTCCGCTTTCTCTTCGGCCGGCTCGGGCTTCGCGGCGTCCGCGGGTGGCGCCTGAGCGGGAGCCGTCACGGCGGGAGCCTCCTGCCGGAC
>JBAQWH010000368.1:0-1579 GCA_049298815.1 Thermoanaerobaculia bacterium
CACACCGGCACGGTGGTCGTCGATTACCATGGTGGTGCGAGCGGCGGCACGATCACCAACTGCGCACACCTGACCGGCTCGGGTCAGACGCAGACCTTGACGAGTGGCGGCGACACAGCGACGTTCCAGAACGTGCCCGCGGTCGATCTGACCGCCTGCGATACGCGGGTGATCGGCCCGCATGTGTGCACGCCTGGTGCCCCAGGGTGCGGCTGGATCAATGGCGACATGCTCAGCTACGGGCAGGAGGATTGGGGCGCTAATAACTTCACCGACCCCGCCCCGGAGACTCTGCTCGCGCACTTCGACGCTGTCTATCCGTTGGGTGGGGTCGAAGTCGGAATCAACGGGGCCGCCGGCTTCTCGATACTGTTCCTCTCGGCTGCGGCGGTTCTCGACTACCTACCGGCGAGCGGTGCCCCCGGGACGTTCAACATCGATCTTGTCGACCCCACATCGACGAACTCAGGCTTGTTCGGTGGTGCGGTGCTGGCAATGCGCCTCGATATCGACTTCAGCGATGCTGGATTCCTCCCCAATACTTCCGGCCTCGAGTTCGGCGATCTCAGGCTATGCAATCTCACTCAGACGTCGCTGAATGGAATGAATATTCGAAGTCTCATGAGTTTCATGAACACCGCCCTCGGTAGCGGAAGCACGGGTGGTTTCACGGACGACGAGTTGACCAATCTAGCCCTGAACGTCACGAGGGCCTTCACTGGCGGCGTACCATCGACGTTCGCGCAGGAGCACCTGTTCTCGGGCTCCTGCCCCTGAATCGCTGACCGCTGTAGCGAAAGACGGTTCCAGACTCGCCCGCGGCAAGCACTTCGGTGCCCGCGCCAGAAATGCCGTTGCGGGTCTTCGTCGCATTCGACGTCATCGCCGACCGAACCTGACCCTCGTCGCAATTAATATTGCCCGATGACTGAAAAGCCGAGATGCACCGGTGCATCTCGGCTTTCGCGAATCGATTCCATCAAACCAGTCACAACCGCGCTCACACTCCGTCATTGCGAGCGAAGCGAAGCAATCCAGGTCCCGACGTCGCCAGGCGGCCTCTGGGTTGCTTCGCTTCGCTCGCAATGACGGCGCACCAATCAGGTCCAGACCCTGAGCAAAATGACAATTGCCCCAATCAGGCCCGACCGTCGCGGAAATCGATCAGCTCGCGAAGGGAAATGTCATTCCTGCCGTCGAAATGATCGAGGATTTTCGCGATCGCTTCGCTATCCGCGTCGCCTCGCAGCTCGAAGCCGAGGTCCGGCCGGGCGAGGCCTTCTTCTGCCGCGACGGTAAGCAGGCGGTAGAGGCGGGAGTTCTGGCGGAGATAGGCCGCAGCATCTCCTCGGGTCGCGATATCGGCGCAGCGCCGGTCGGCGTCCTCGAGCGCGGCAATCGTGCAAGCTTCGACGTCCATACCCCGCGGATAGCTCCGCGCGAGGGTCGTGCCGACAAAATCCAGCATCCCGTCCGTCATGAGAACGAGATCGACGACGCGTTGAAGGATCGCCGGATCGATCAGGGGCGAATCGGCGCGGACCAGAAGCCCTGCCCCAGCGCCGAGAGACCTCGAAGC
>JBAQWH010000369.1:0-1627 GCA_049298815.1 Thermoanaerobaculia bacterium
CGCACGAGGTGAACCCGGGCAAGCCGGTCTCGCCCGCGATCGCCGCGATGCACGACCGCACGGTCGCTACGGTCGCGTCCGCCCTCGGCTTCCAGCTCACGGAGGCCTCCGAGGCCGACGGGTTCACTCTGCTCGACTCCTGCGTGATGAACCACGCGCTCCGCCAGCACGTGCTGCGCGAGGGGGTGGAGGGGGTGGCGTGGAAGTGTGAAGTGTGAAGAGTGAAGAGTGAAAGCCGCCCTCCCGGCCGGCCCCAGGCACAAGGGGCGGCCGGGTTTCACTCTTCTCACTTCACTCTTCACTCTTCCGTTGGCATACCCCTCCTCACCCCTTTGTTAACCGTCACTCATGATCGAAGCCCAGAAGCCCGTCCGTCGCGTGGGGATGATCTCCCTCGGCTGCCCCAAGAACCTCGTCGACGCCGAGATCATGCTCGGTCAGTTGCAGGCCGAGAGCGAGGTCGTCCTCACGAACGATCTCGATGAGGCGGACGTCGTCATCGTCAACACCTGCGGCTTCATCGACGCGGCCAAGCAGGAGTCGATTGACACGATCCTCGAGGTTGCGGAGCGGAAGGGGAGCGGCCTGGAGCGGCTCATCGTCTCCGGCTGCATGGTGCAGAAGTACCGGACCGACCTTCAGCAGTCGATCCCGGAGATCGATGCGTTCGTCGGACTCGATCACCTCGAGGGGATCACCGCGGCGGTCACCGGTCGCGAAGAGGACCTCGCGCCTGCGAAGCGGAAGATGTCGACGCGGCTGTACGAAGACCTGCCGCGCGTCCTGACGCAGGGGACGGCGCACGCGTACCTGAAGGTCTCCGAGGGCTGCTCGAATCCGTGCACGTTCTGCGCGATCCCGCAGATGCGCGGGAAGTTCCGGTCGCGCACGCTCGACTCGCTCGTCCGCGAGGCGAAGGCGCTCGAGAGCGCAGGCGTGCTCGAGCTGAACCTCGTCGCGCAGGACACGACGCGCTACGGCCAGGACCTCGGCGTCGAGAATGGGCTCACGCAGCTCGTACGGCGGCTGCTCGATGAGACCGGCTTCCAGTGGATCCGCTTCCTGTACGCGTATCCCGGCTCGATCGACTGGTCGCTCTTCGAGCTGATGGGCCGTGAGAAGCGCTTCGCGTCGTACTGCGACATCCCTCTGCAGCACGTCTCGAAGAACGTGCTCGAGCGGATGCGCCGGCCGGGCTCACCGGTCGAGTACCGCGAGATGATCCAGCGGATGCGCGACCTCGTGCCCGACATCACGCTGCGGACGACGTTCATCACCGGCCATCCGGGCGAGACGGCGAAGGACTTCGGCGAGATGCACGACTTCGTCGAATGGGCGCAGTTCGACAACATGGGAGCCTTCGTCTACTCGGCCGAGGATTCGACGCTCGCCGCGAAGATGCCGGACATCCCGACGCGCAGCACGGCCGAGCGGCGTCGCGCGAAGCTGATGGAGCTTCAGCAGACGATCGCGCTCTCGCGCAACGAGACGCGCGTCGGGCAGACGTACGACGCGATCGTCACCGGTGTGTGCGAAGAGACCGAGCACCTGCTCGAGGGTCGCATCATCGGCCAGGCCGCGGAGATCGACGGCCGGCTGCTGATCAACGACGGCATCGACCTTCTCC
>JBAQWH010000370.1:0-4498 GCA_049298815.1 Thermoanaerobaculia bacterium
GCCTGCAGCACGGCGGTCCAGTCGACTCGAGTCGCGCGTGCGGGCGCGGACGAAACGACCGACCGGAAGTCGAGAAGCCGCCCCGCCGGACCGAGCGCGACATACACCTCTCCCGGCTGCGAGAGCCCCGGCGCATCGACTCCGATCCTGCCGTCGGGGCGCACCGGAAGCCAGGGCGCGGGCGCAGCGCGATAGTGAAAGACGATCGGAGGAAGCGGCGCATCACCGATCGCTCCGCCGTCATCGTGCGAGGTGAACCTCCGCTTCAGCTCTGCCGGATGCGGCTCGAACCAGAACGCCTCCGCCGCAGGAGCGCGCGACCCGCCCAGCGACTCGACGACTCCACGCGCTCTAGCGGCGAGCTCCTGCACGGTGTACGGAAGCGAGGCCCGGCCGTACAACGTGAGCCGCTCCGAAAGGAAGAGGAGCGACGCGAGGGCGATCAGCACGAAGGTGCCGAGTGCGAGGACTTGATTCCGGTGAAGTCCCCCTCCGAGCTCGGCCGCCGCCACGATCTCGGGACTCGGCGTCTTCCCCGCCGCGACCATCGCGTCAAGCGGGTCGTGCGGCGGAAACGCCGTGAGCACGACCCGCGCCGACGGCCGCATTGCCGGATCCCTCCGGAGGCACAGCAGAATCGCGTTCTCGACCTGCGCGTCGAGCCTGGGCTGATGATCGGACGGCGGGACGATCGTGTCCGCCACCGTCGCCACCTCCTCGATGGAGTGCACGTCGCGCGCGCGGGTCGCGGTGAAGATCTCGTACAGCACGAGGCCGAGCGAGTAGATGTCCGAGCTCTGTCCGGTCGCGCCGCGCGCCGCCTGTTCCGGCGCCATGTACGCCACCGTCCCGATGATCCGCGCCTCGTCCTGGGTCTGGCCTGCGACGCGCGCCAGTCCGAAATCGGTGATGCGCGCGCGTCCTTCGCCGTCGATCATGATGTTCGCCGGTTTGAGGTCGCCGTGCACGATGCCTCGCTCGTGCGCCGCGTTCACTCCCGCACAGACGTCCCGCGCGATCTCGAGCGCGCGGCGATACGGCAGGCGGCCGAGCCGCGACAGCAGCGACCGCAGGTCCTCGCCGTCGACCAGCTCCATGACGATCGCCGGACGTCCTTCGATCTCGAGGAGGTCGTAGATCCGGCAGACGTTCGGATGCGCGACGCGGCGCCCGAGGCGCACTTCGTCACGGAAGAGCTCGACCATCCGCGGGTCGAGCTCGCGTGCCGCCGGCAGGAACTTCAGCGCGACGGTCTGGCCGAGCTGCACGTCCTCCGCGCGATACACCTCGCCCATCCCTCCCCGGCCGGCGAACCCCGTGATGCGGAAGCGTTTCGCGACGACCGCGCCCGGCGCGAGGCGTGAAGCGTCACCGTTCGCCGGGTCCGACGGGTCGCTCCCCCGAACTGCCGTCGCGAGCTCGTCGTCGGACTCGAGGCCGAGCGCGAGCAGATCGTGCACCGAGCTGCCTGCGATCAGAGGGTCGAGGTGTTCGTCATCGTGCTTCATCGGCCTGGGCCCCGGACGAAACTGCCTCGATGAGGAAACGGATCTCGTCGTCGAGATCTGCGGGATCGGTCAGTGTCGCGGCGACCGCCGCCCGCAGTCGATCGCGGAACTGCATCCGGAGGCGGTGGACCGCCACGCGCAACGCACCGGCGGACGTCCCGGTCTGCGACGCCAGTTCGGCGTAATCGTTCCTCGCAGCGTCGCCGGTTACGAACGGCAGGAGAAGATCGAGCTGGCGCTCGCCGTCGCGTTCGATCGCGTCCTTCCTCAGTTGCGCGACGACCTCGTTGAGCAGCGTCAGCGCCCAGCGGCGGTGGAACAGCGCCTCGGGCGTCGGCGTCGCCTGCTGCATTCGTCGGTCCGGACCCTCATCGAGCGCCACGTGCGCGACGCGGCCACCCCGCTTCTGCGTGTTGGCCCGCTCGACCTCGTTCAGCACGAAATTGCGGACCGCGGTCAGGAGGAAGGTGCGAAAGCGGCCGCGCGTACGGTCCGCCTGCGCGACGTAGTTCTTCTCGATGAGACGAGCGAAGAAGCTCTGCGTGAGGTCCTCGGCGTGCGCGTCGTCCGGATGGTGTCGCCGGATGAACGCGTGCACCGGATGCCAGTAACGCGCGCAAAGCTCCTCGAGCGCTGCGTCGGACCTCGTCTGCGGCGTTCCCGCAGCCGCGACGACGAGCGACCAGCTCGTGGTGTCGAAACGGCCGCGGCGTAGCTGCTCTGGCACCGGTCGGGTCTCCCTCAGTTCGCTTTTCGCGATTGTAGCCGCCGGGAGCGCAGCCACCGCGGGGCGTCGCCGCAACCGAAGTTCGTGGGACTGCGATTCAGAGTGTCATCCTGAGCCGCCGATGCCCCCGTGGGGCTGAGGACGGCGAAGGATCCCGAGGTTCTGTGCGGGGTCGGGAGGCGGAAGCCACACGCTGCGCCCGTTTTCCCCTTCAGCCCGCCCTCCCAACTGCGCGGGATCCTTCGCTGCGCTTCGCTCCGGAGCCTGCCCTGAGCGAGCGCGCAGCGCGAGTCGAAGGGTCGCTCCGCCAGCTCAGGATGACACGCGAAAAACTGCACCCGACGCAAAGATTCTGGTGGTTGGTTGGTAGTACGGAGCCCAGCACTGCCATCCCTCCGGACGTCCACCTATAATTCGTTCCGCCCATTCGTCCGGCATGCTCCCGCGGCAGACCGAAAGCACTGCGCCTTCCGACATCGTCCCCGTGAGTGCACCCCACGGGTTGGCCGCAGGCCACGTCATCGCGTCGCGCTACGAGATCGTCCGGCCGCTCGGCAGCGGCGGGTTCGCCCACGTCTACGAGGCGCTCGACCTCACGCTCCGGAAGCACATCGCGATCAAGCTCCTCCGCGACGACCGCATCTCTCCCGGCGCGCTCCGCCGCTTCCGCCGCGAGGTCGCCCTCGCGCAGCAGGTCACAAGCCCGCACGTCGTCCGGGTCTTCGACATCGGCGAGGCCGACGGCCAGACCTTCCTCACGATGGAGCTCGTCGAAGGCGAGACGCTCCGCGACCGGCTCGCGCGTGGACCGCTCGCGATCACCGAGGCGCTCAACATCGCCGAGTCGGTCCTCCACGCCCTCGAGGAGCTGCACGCCCTCGGCATCGTCCACCGCGACGTCAAGCCGAGCAACGTCCTCCTTGACCGCCACGGCCACGTCAAGCTCGCAGACCTCGGACTCGCACGCGATCTCGCGTCGACCGAGACCCGCGCCACGCAGAACGAAGGCCTCCTCGGCACCTGGGAGTACATCTCCCCCGAGCAGGCACTCGGCAAGGACGGCGACGAGCGGAGCGATCTCTACTCGTTCGCCGTCATGCTCTTCGAATGCCTCACCGGCTCGCTCCCGTTCGGCGAGCGCGGTTCGCTCGGCTCGATCCTCGCGCACGTGAAGGAGACGCCGCGCTCCGTTCGGAAACTCCGGCCGGAGGTCCCGCGCTGGCTCGCAGCGATCGTCGGCAGGCTGCTCGAGAAGTCGCCCGCGAGACGCCTCCGCTCGGCAAACGTGGTTCTTCGCGCACTGGAGAAGGAGCGGGCGCCCATCGATGTGACGCGCCTCCTTCGACGGGGTGCCGTCGTGGCGCTGATGATCGCCGCAGCGGGCCTCTTCTGGTACGTGCGGCAGAGCCGGTTCGATCACCTCGCGGCCGAGGGCAGCGGCATCGCTGCGCGCGACTCGCTCAACCGGAAGCTCTGGTCGCGGAGCGATGTCCTTCCTCAGAGCGCGACGGTCCTCACACTCCCGGGCGGACGGAAGGGCGTCGCCGCGCTTCCCGGCAAGTTGAACTATGGACCGCGCACCGACCGGGAGGAGGTCCTGATCCTCGACGCGCTGACCGGAGAGGTGCTGGAACGACACAGGCTGCCGGGCCTCGCGCAGTTCTTCCCTGGATTCGCCGACGATTTCTCGCGCACCGACGTCGTCTCGGCCGACATCGACCACGATGGAATCAGCGAGGTCCTCGTCACCTACCTCCACGTCTACTACCCGAGCGTGACGATCATGTACGACGCGGCAATCAACCGGGTCCGTGTCATCCTCGCGGCGACGGGCCATCACCACTACGCCGGTTCCCTGGACGTGACCGGGGACGGCCGGGACGAGCTCCTCTTCGTCGGGACGAACAACCGGCTCGGATGGCAGACCGCGGTCGCGGCGGTCGACATCGTCCCGAACCCGAGCTCGACGATCGCGGCGTTCGGCGGGGCACGCACCCCCGATTCCGGCAGCAGGAACGCCTCCGCGATGGGGCAGGCACTGGCCTGGTACGCGCTCCTGCCGCCCGGTCTCCCGCAAATCGTCGTGAGTCAGGAGAGCCGCCAGATCGTGGCCCGCTATCCCGACGGGAGAAGGATCCGTCTCGGCTTCGACGGGTTCATCGTCGGAACACGCTCGAAAGCGAACGGCGCTGCGCGCGGGGCGCTGCGCAACCAGGCCTACACGACGCTCCAGCGCGCGGAGCTCGCGGCGGGAGGAGGAGAC